>CAZWZZ010000004.1:0-27995 GCA_964638395.1 uncultured Caldilineaceae bacterium | reverse complement strand
CCAGTAAGGCAGGGCCAGAAAAATAGTCATCCCAAAAATCCGAGCTTGAGGTCAGTTGTCATTTGTCAGTGGTCAGTGGTCAGTTGTCCTTTGCAACTGACCACTGACAAATGACAAATCATCCAACTTTGAGATCATTTAAATCTTGGAACTGCCCAACAGCTTGTCGGCTTGTGCTTGTTGTTCCTGAAGTACCGGAGGATTATCGCTTCCGCTTGCGCTGTTTTTTACGCTGTTTTTTGGCCTGCTTGCGTTTGGTTTTCTTGGCCTGAGCTTTCGCCTTGGTCTTGTACGCGCCCTGCTGTTTGGCTTCCCGCTCAGTGTCCGCCTCGAACCGGCCTCGAACTGCCATTTCGAGATTGTGAAGAAAGTCGTGCGGATCAAAGCCCAACTGTTTCGCCATCAACGCCCGATTATCGGGCGGCGGCGTTATTCGTTCATCTAGCAGCCCTAGATAAATTTGGACATCTTCCCAATCTCCCTGTATTAAAAGATCAACCTTGTTGGCGGCAAACGCCTGTTCGATAACGGGCGCAGCCTCAACCCCGTTCAGGTCTATCAAGTAGCCGATCAGAAACCCATTAAAATTATCTTTTTGGTCAGCAAACTGTGCCAGTTGTCGGCTCAACGCGGCCACACAGTCCGCCCGCAGGTCGGGGTGACGCTGACCAATTTCGACCAAACTGTGAGCCGCAACCGTCCGCGACCACATCCCCTGGTCAGCGTCGGCCAGAAAGTTTTGCACCGGTTCAAGGGCAGCCTGACCGATATGGGCAAAGACAACCGGCAGTTCTTTGCTAGTCCAGTCATCCTCATAAGCATCCACCCGGCCCAATAACTCAATCAGGCAGGGCATAGCGCTCTCGGCCTTGAGTTGGGCCAGCGTTCGCCAGGCGTGCAGGCCGCTCCACACCTCATCAGTGTCGCTATCGGCCCAAGTAAGCCCCTCATCCAGGATCATCCGGCACAGTTCCGGGACGTGTTCCTCGGTAAAGCCCATCGCCAGATAGTCACGCCAGGTTCGTTTGCCCCGCACGTCGCCCAGCCTCATCAAGCTGGCCACAGGTTCGGTGTAGGTTTGGTTTGATTCAGTCATCAGTCTCCTCTTTTGGCTCATATTTTTCACGAAGGCAGTGTTGTGGATGTCTTACGCTCCAGCAAAAACCTTTCCACCTGCCCCCACATCACATCCAGTTGGTCATTCAGTCCGTGATCCGAGTCGACCTCGATCTCAGTGACCTGCAAGGTTTTTAAAACCTTGTAGGTCTTGGTTATGGCGACAAACCTACGAGGTTCTAAAAACCTCGCAGGTTGCTCAATTTTAACATTTGGTTAGCGATGGGGCAAAGAGAAGCCGGAAATGTAATGGTTCAGGGCTTGTTGCAGAGAAACACAACAACGAATTGACGAAAGGAACGGATTTTTTTAGTCGAGCTATCCGTTTATCTCCTCAATATCAACGTTGTTTTGTGACTATTCAGGCATGTCATTTCGAGGCGTTTTTTGCCGAGAAATCCTCCCAGAGGGTCGTTTGCAAGCAGTGGCTTGGGTGGATTTCTCCGCCTTCGGCTACGAAATGACATGAAGGCTGAATAGTTACAGCGACAGAAGTCAATTCAACTTGGCTATGCGGCGCAGGACGGCTAAGACAATTAGTTGGAGGCAAATGAGGAAAACTACGGCGGCCCCGATGAATTGAAAGAAACGCTGGCGGGTGGGGTTGGGGATCGGCGAGTCGGCAGCCTGGGGGCGGGGGGCCGTTCCGGTTGTCAGATTAGCTGAGGTTTCAGCAGGATCGGCGGCGGCAGTCCTCTCTGGCTGCGGCGCAGAAGTCTCCCCGGAGAGCGCGGCAGGCGAGCGGGGACCGGCTTGATTGCGGGCTATCCGGGTGGCCGAGGGTTGAATCGGCTGCCGCTTCGTCTCGCCCATTTCATCTATGTCATCCGTTTCATCTACAGGCTGGGCCGCCTCGATGACGACCTCGCTGACCGGCGAACTTTTGACGATCTCCAGCGAATGTTGGCCCCCCGGCGCGGAAAAGGTGGTGTAGGTATCGTGGCCGATGGTTTCGGTCTCGAAGTCGATAGGGTAGCCATTCAGCCTGACCTCCCCAATATGCTCCGACCGCAGCCGTAGGAGCTTGACCTGAACCGGCCCTTTGGCGTTGGTTCCGTAATCCAGGGTGATGATGTCCTGATCCCAATCGTAACGATAAGCTGCGTACCGGTCGGTGGCGGGTTGGTAGACGCGGATGAAGCCGTCATTCAGGCCCAGCCGGGGCTGTAAGAGGAGGCCGTTGCCGTCGAGGGAGACGCCGAAAAAACCTTCGATGATGGCGCTGCCCATCGTCCCGGCGGCGGCACTGTAGTAGTGGCTGCCCTCGTGGCGGGGATCGGTGGTCGAATGCCACTCGATGATGTTGCCGGGGTGATCCTGCCACTCATTGACCACTTGCAGCAGATGCTTCTGCCCTGTTTCGGCAAAACCGTGCAAAAACTCGGCTTTTATCTGCACCCCGCCCCACCAATCCCACACCCCGCCATTTTGATAATTGCCGTAGCCCATGCCGCTATACTCAAAAAAGAGGTCGGGCCACTGGTTAGGATAGTAGGGATAGAGGGACAGGCCCGGCTTTCTGGCCCCGGCTTGCTGCTGCGCCCAGGCCAGGTTAGCGAAAATGGCCTGATTTTGCCGGAAATCGGTCAAGCCGCTGTAAACGGCCAGGGCGTTGGCGATGCTAATCATGGCCGTTTCGTCAAAATCGTGGTCCAGCGGGGTAATGTGAGCATGGGTCAGATAAAAGCCCTTGTCGGCCTGCCACAGCAGCGCGTTCGTCTGCCGCTTGAGGGCCTCCGCCTTGCTCTGCCACGCATCCGCCCGCGAGGTGTGGCCCACGGCGGCGTTCATCCGGGCCAGCTCGACCAGAGCCATATACGCCAACGCCTGGTCATAGATCGAAGCCGTCAGATGATCCTGGGCGGGATTGTAGTCGGTGTAGCCGGGGCCTTTCTCAAATTTAACGTCCCCCCAATCGGTTGTATGCCCCCGCCAGAGCAACTCAAGCCCCCGGTCGAAACGGTTAGCATAGAGCCAATCGGCGGCCAGATTGAGCCGCTCGATGACCGGCAGGCCGTTGATTTCCTGCCGCAGCCAGTCGGCATTGTAAGTCATATTATAGTAGAGATAAGCGGCGTGGATGAGGCTGGTCTCCTCATCGGTGGTGATGGTTTGCTTGTTGCTGCGCCCGTCCGGGGTGATGATACCGCCGATGGCCCCCTCGCCGGCAATCACGCCGAAATCCCCGTCGAGACTGCGGCTGTGGGCCATGTATTGCCTGCGGAGATAGGCTTCAATCGGCTCCCGCAAATATTCATCGGGATAGTAATATTGGGCCGTCTCCATCCCCCAGGCAATGTCCCGGATGTACATTTCGGGGTAAACTTTGCCGGGCCGAAAGCCGTGGATCGTTTCGGAACCGGTCTCGAAGATGGCCTCGCCGTGGGAGAAATTGTGGGGAATGTAGCCGGCCGCCGCGCTCAAATCGGGCAGACCGGGCAGCAGCCAGGTCGTTTCGGTGCTATAGGCGAGGTCGGTCGGCAGGCTGCGGTTAGCCTGGCTGGGCGGCGGGTCGAGCAGGGTTAGGTATAGCCCCAGCAGGAGGGTGGTGGTCAACAGCAGGGACAGGCCAAGCAGCGTTATGGAAAAGCAGGTAGATGATAGGAGGGAAGGGTCAAACTGCCGTTTGATTTTTGTTGAACCCCACATGGCCTGGCGCTTTCTGATGTAAACTGAAACTTATTGACATAATCAGTATACATAAAAACTCGGTGGGGAGCAATTATGGGCTGTGTTTCTACCTCTTGGGGGGATGAGAACAGGGTGGACGAACGGCAGGTCTCGCTCGACGGGAGCCATAAAAAAACAGCCCGGTTGGGCTGTTGGGGAGGGCGGTGGCTACTGTCCAAAACAAAAAAATCAGGCCGCTTGCAGCGTGTAGGGTTGAACCAAGATATCCGCCGAGATGCCTAACCCCTGGTGTAGCTTTCTAATCATAGCCAACGATAAAGGACGTTGGCGATTTAAGATTTCCGCCACCAGGGCGCTGGAGCCAAGATATGGTTCCAGGTCACGCCGGGTTAAATTTTGACTTTCCATATAATGGAGAATGGCCTCAATGGGGTCTGGCGGTGAAATCGGATAATGTTGCTCTTCATACGCTTCGACCAGGGTCGCTAAAATGTCCAGCTTATCCCCCTGAGGGGAGCCATACTCAGCGCCCCATAGTCGATCAATTTCGGCCAGAGCGGCTTCATAATCGGCTTCGGTTTTAATTGGTTTAATATCCATCATACTCCCTCAGATTGTACTGGCATCAATTTGGTCGTAAGCCGTATGGGTGCCGACAAATCGAATGTAAACAATACTGTATTGATAGTCAATAGCCACGACAAGGCGATACCGGATCAGTATATTGGTTCCAAAATTCTTGAAGCGTTTTACGAGAAATAATACGCATACGACTATGATACCTCGCTCTCTGACCGGGAGCAAATCAGAGCAATTTCCCGGGAGCATTTCAGTTTGGGGCGAGTTTCAAGTCTAGCATCCCGAGTAACGCGGAGCGGAGTGGAGCGTGTATCGAGGGGTGCGGGTTGGCCAAGACTCGTCCCGTTCGTCGCACCCTTCGATACGGCCTCGTCCCTCGGCCTACTCAGGATGCTATCGTCTCAAATCCTGCCCCAAAAGTGAAATACACCCAATTTCCCGGCGTGATTTCCCCCCCGGCCAAAATTTCCGCTGAGGTCACCCACTGGCGCGGCAACACAGTGGCTCTCGCTCGCCGGAAGAGCGGGAACCATAAAAAAACAGCCCGGTTGGGCTGTTAAAAGGCTTGCTTGATGGATATTAGGCGATTTTGAACCTGTAATCGCTTGCTGATGCCCCTTTTTTCGGAAACCTGACAGGTTTTTTCGCCAAATTTGGATTTGCTGCCTTAATTCATATCCAACCCGGCTTTGATGTCGGCCAGGTGATGCTCGTCGTGACCGGCGATGGTTTCATAATACTTTTCGATGGTAATCAGGCCCTGGTCCGGGTGACGGCCCTGGAGTGACCATTGGTCAGCCTCGATCTGGTGGAGCTGTTCTAGCGTCTTGGCCCGGGCTTCTTCCATCTTTTGCAGCAATGCCTGGGGTGAGGTCTCCCCCATCCGCTTTTTCAGACCGGCGTTCCATTCTTCCAAATCGAAATTTTCGGGAACCGTTTCTCGACCCTGCCGGATTTTGTAGATGTGGATACTCATCCCCACTTCATTCTCCACCAAATGCGCCACCACATCGGCCACGCTCCAGGTTTGGCCTTCGCTGATGACCGGGGTCTGCCACTGCGCTTCATCGAGAGAGGTCAACAGGTTTTTCAAGGACTCCCGCGCTTGGGTGATACGCTGTTCATATTTCGTTCGTTTATCGTCGGTCATCAACAATCCTTTCTTGGCAACTGTTCAGTTTAATTAGGGTTTACATCATCTAAAACAGGCTTCTTTATGTTTTATTCAGGGATCGCAAGCGTAAAAACAGCCACAAACAGAACTCGCGCCCCACTCCCCTCTTTTTTTAACGAACATCTTCCAGGGTCAATGCCATTAAGTGAGCAGCATCCCGAGTAGGTGAGCGTAGCGAAACCGTATCGAGGGGTGCGGGGTAGTTCCGAATCGTCGGCTGAGCCGCACCCCTCGATACGCGCTCCACGCCG
This sequence comes from uncultured Caldilineaceae bacterium, assembly GCA_964638395.1. Classification (GTDB taxonomy): domain Bacteria; phylum Chloroflexota; class Anaerolineae; order 4572-78; family J111; genus CAZWZZ01. The sequence continues at coordinate 22,244 of CAZWZZ010000004.1, read as the reverse complement.
TTCCGCGCTACTCGGGATGCTATCATTGCTTAACTTGAATGACATTGCTTCCAGGGTTCAAGGTGATAACAGCCAAAGCGTTAGCGAAACACACAAAATTACACAAACCCTCAGTTTGAGGCCAAAAAACCCTATTTTATGAGGCGTCATCCCTAAATTCACCCCAATAAATTCGGACTATGGTCTAACCTGCCCATTTCCCAGAACCACCCACTTGTAAGTGGTCAACTCTTTCAAACCCATCGGGCCACGAGCGTGGAGGGGTTGGGTGCTGATGGCCACCTCGGCCCCCAGACCAAATTGTCCGCCATCATTGAAGCGGGTGCTGGCATTGACCATGACCGCCGAGGCGTTGATTTCGTTGAGGAAGCGCTGGGCGATGGTGTAATCCTCGGTGATGATGGCCTCGGTATGGCCGGTACTGTGGTCGTAGATATGGTCGGCGGCCTCATCAAAATTATCGACCACTTTAATAGCCGCAATCAGGGCCATAAATTCGGTGTCGAAATCTTCGGGGCTGGCCGGTTTGACCGCCGGATGGGACTCTAAGATGGAAAGAGCGCGGGGTTCGCAGCGGATTTCGACGTTATGTTCGGCCCAGGCGTCGGCCACGCGGGGAAGTACCCGTGAGGCCACCTCTCGATGCACCAGCAGCGTATCCAGCGCGTTGCAGACCGAGGGGCGCTGCACTTTGGCATTGACGGCGATGGGCACGATTTTTTCCAGATCGGCGGCGGCATCGACATAGAGATGGCACACGCCGATGCCTCCGGTGATGACCGGCACGGTGGCGTTGTCGATGGCGAATTGGTGCAGGGCTGCGCCGCCACGGGGGATAATCATATCAATAAATTGGTTGGCCCGTAACATTTCTTTGACCAGCGCCCGGTCGGTCGATTCGATGAGTTGCATACTGGCCGAGGGCAGCCCGGCGGTTTCACACCCGGCCTGCACCGCTTTAGCCAGGGCGTGGTTGGAGTTGATCGACTCTTTGCCCCCCCGCAGGATGGCCGCGTTGCCGCTCTTGAGACAGAGGGCCGAGATGTCGATGGTGACGTTAGGCCGGCTTTCGTAGATGACGCCGATGACGCCGATGGGGATGCGCCGTTTGCTGACCTGTAGGCTATTGGGCAGCCGCCGGCTCTCGAACTCCTCGCCGACCGGGTCGGGCAGGGCGATGATAGCCCGGACATCGTTGGCGATATTTTCCAAGCGTGCGGGCGTCAGCAGCAAGCGATCCAGCAGGGCCTCACTCAGACCATTCTCCCGACCGGCAGCGATGTCCTGCTCATTCGCCGCCAGGATGCTATCTCGTTGGGCATCAATCGTGTCGGCGATGGTGTCGAGCGCCTTGTTTTTCGCGCTCGTATCCAGCTTGGCCAGCACACGGGCAGCCTGCTTGGCCGCTTTGCCTTTGCTGGCAAGTTCATCATTCATCGACAAAATCCTTTCCTTGATAAAAAAAGGGGGGACACGCTAACCTGGCAGATAGACGCGCAGTAAAATAGCCGATTCGGTCACTTCGACTTCAAAATCACCGAGGGCGGCGGGTAGCAAGCAGAAGCCCACTGCCGGCAGGTCAACCGGCTCCCCGGTCGATTTGATTGTGGCTTGACCGGCCATCGCCCCCCAAATCTCCAGCGAGCTGCCATCACACTGCCCTTTGTAGACGGCGGCTGCTTTGAAAGTTAGTCGCTCTACATTAAAGAAGGAGCTGGTCGTGATATACTCACGCCGCAGCGTATCGGTTTCTTCGATGAGTTGGGGGGGATAGGCGGTTGGTTCGACCTGGTCGAAATTAATCACGTCCAGGGCCTTGTCTACGTGGAGGGGACGCGGTTTGCCGTCCGCCCCAACCCGGTTCCAGTCATAGACGCGATAAGTGGTATCAGAATTTTGCTGGATTTCGGCTAACAAAATACCGTCCATAATGGCGTGTAGCGATCCGGCCGGGATGAAAACTGAGTCGCCCGCTTGCACAGGCAGTTTGTGCAGGCATTTTTCCAGTTCGCCCGCTTCCAATGCTTCCCGAAATGATTCGCGGGTGACATCCGGTTTGAGGCCGTAGATGAGATAGGCTCCCGGCTCGGCGTGGAGAATGTGCCACATTTCGGTTTTGCCCAACTCGCCATTTTCGTGCTTACCGGCGTATTCATCGTCGGGATGAACCTGAACGGAGAGGGGTTTGTTGGCATCCAATACTTTGATGAGTAGCGGAAATTTACCCCGCTCCAACATTGGTTGCGCGTGGCTGCCGACTAGATCGGTTCCCAATTCGTCCAATACCTCAACCAGCGTCTTCCCGGCCATGGGGCCGTCGTCCACGGTCGTCGGTGATGTGGGGTGGCCGGAAATCTCCCAACTCTCGGCAACGATACCATCCGGTATATCGCGGCCCAGCTTGGTTTCCAGGTTTCGTCCGCCCCAAATATAATCTTTGAATACAGGTTTGAATGTAAGAGGATAGATATTTTTGTTCATAGTAACCTGATTCTGTCCTATGATGAGGTTTTAAGCAAATTTCAAGCCAGGTCGTTATTACACTCAGTAGACCCGCACCCTTCGATACAATTTCGGACCTCGGTTTACTCAGGATGGCTGCGGTCTACTGATACTGTTTAAATTTCAGCTTATTCTGCCCGGCTTCTATCAAAAATCATCGGGAATTTCAACGCCAGCCCCATATTCCCCTCTGTTTTTATTTTACCATCTTTGAAGAGCATCAGTGGATTGACCCGGCCCAGTGTTAAATCCACATAATCTTTGGCCTCCATCCGTAGCGTCATATCGGGGTTTTGAGTCTGCCCTTCATTGGCAGTCAGGGTCCCGTCGTTGATTTTGATTACCCACGAGCTTGCCCCCTCACCACTCAAAACAACCTGAATGGTGGCCTTGAGGTCGCCGGCTCGTTCCGGTACAAATACATCCGGGAGCTTTGCAAAAATTTTTCTGACATCTTGTTCTACACTCAATATTGTGGCTCCTTATTATAGTCGTGACGTGAGTATAACGAACCTGTGGAATTCTGTCAACGCGAGCCTGACCGTCGCTGATTTCGATTGTTCAGCCCTCCTCGCCGCCACAAATATTTGACAAATAAAAATTAAACAAAACGACAATTTTACTTTATAAAATTTTTAATTTATAATTTTACACAAAATATCTATTGACTTATAGGAGAAAATTGTGATAGAATATTCACCAGACAGCACCTTAGACACCTTAGATAAAGCCATCCTCAACGAGCTTCAGGCTGACGCCCGGATCAGCAATGTCGAGTTAGCCCGGCGGGTCGATCTGTCGCCGCCCGCCGTTCACGCCCGTCTTAAGCGGCTGGAACAGCAGGGCTACATCCAACAGTACGCCGCTCTGCTGAACCGGGAGAAGGTCGGCTATGATATGCTCTGCTTCGTACACCTCAACCTCCAACTCCACCAGCAAGAGCAGGTAGAGACGGTTCGGACCACCATTCAGAATATGCCGGAGGTGTTGGAATGTCACCACATCACCGGCAGCGTCGATTATCTGCTAAAGGTGGTCATCCGCAACCGCCAGGATTTGGAGCGATTTGTGATGCACCGCCTGACGCCCATTCCGGGCATCGCTCACATCCAGACCAGTCTCGTCCTGACCGAGGTCAAATCAACGCCGATCATCCCCCTCGGTTAAAGGATTGGGGGGGCTGTCGAATAGTTACAATCAATCAAAAAAGGAGACGCTATGACACACCCTCCCCAAACGATGGGCCAACAATTTGGCCGCCGCTCCTGGGCTGAACCGTGGAAAATCAAAATGGTGGAACCAATCCACCTCATCGACCGCCCGGCGCGGGAGCAAGCCGCCGCCGAAGCCGGGTACAACACCTTCCTGCTCCGCTCCGAGGATGTTTACATCGACCTGCTGACCGATAGCGGAACCAGCGCCATGAGCGACCGCCAATGGGCGGCCATGATGCTCGGCGATGAGGCTTACGCCGGGAGCCGCAACTTTTATCACCTGGAAGAAGCCATCCGGGATTATTACGGCTACAAGCATATCGTGCCCACCCACCAGGGGCGGGGCGCGGAGCATCTCATCAGCCGGGCGCTCATCCGGCCCGGCACCTTTATTCCGGGCAATATGTATTTCACCACCACCCGCCTCCATCAGGAATTGGCCGGGGGCACGTTTGTCGATGTCATCATCGACGAGGCCCACGACCCGGCCAGCATGCATCCTTTCAAAGGCAACGTCGATCTGGATAAATTAGAGGCGCTCATCAAAGAAGTGGGGGCCGAGAATATCCCCTACGTCAGCCTGGCCGGCACGGTCAACATGGCCGGGGGCCAGCCGGTCAGTATGGCCAATGTCCGCGCCCTGCGTGAGTTGTGCGACCGGTACGGCATCCCTGTTTATCTGGACGCCACTCGGATGGCCGAGAACGCCTTTTTCATTCAGGAGCGGGAAGGGGGGTACGCTGATAAACCCATCGCCGCGATTTTGAAGGAGTTTTGCAGCTACACCGCCGGGGCCTGGATGAGCGCCAAAAAGGATCATCTGGTCAACATCGGCGGCTGGCTGGCCGTGAACGACGAGGCGGTGTTCGATGCCGCCCGCAATCTGGTGGTGGTCTACGAGGGGCTGCACACCTACGGCGGGATGAGTGGCCGCGATATGGAGGCCCTGGCTATCGGCATTGTCGAGGCGGTGCAGGATGACCACATCCGCGCCCGCGTGGGGCAGGTGCGCTACCTGGGCGAATTGTTGGTCGATTGGGGCATCCCCATCGTCCAACCGGTGGGCGGCCACGCCATTTTCCTGGACGCCAAGCACATCTATCCCCACATTCCGCAGGATCACTTCCCGGCCCAAACCCTGGCCGCCGAGTTGTACCTCGACTCCGGCATCCGGGCTATGGAGCGGGGCGTGGTCAGCGCCGGACGGGACCCTGAAAGCGGGAACCATCGCTACCCGAGGTTGGAGCTGGTGCGGTTGACTATTCCCCGCCGGGTCTACACCCAGGCCCATATGGATGTCACCGCCGAAGCGGTGAAAGCAGTGTGGGACAACCGGGAGCAAACACGGGGCCTAAAAATGGTGTACGAGCCAAAATATCTGCGCTTTTTCCAGGCCCGGTTTGAGCGGCTTTAACCGTTCAGCCGCAACCATTCATACATCAACACCCCCCCGGCCACGGCCACATTCAGGCTCTCCGCGCCGCCTCGCATCGGGAGGCCGACGTAATCGCTCAGGTGCGGCTCCAGGTCGGGGGAGAGGCCCCGGGCTTCGTTGCCCAACACCAGCGCCACCGGTCCACCCAGAATGTCCCGCTTCCAGGGGATGACGCCCCGCCGGCCATCCGCTCCCACCGGGCGATAGCCCCAATCGCTCAGGGTGGTAAAAAGCGAACCTGCCCCGTCGGTCTCGATGTGGCTGAGGGATAGGTTGAAGAGGGACCCCATGCTGCCACGCACTGTTTTGGGGTCGAACAGATCGACGCACGGTTCCAGAAGGATGACGGCGGCGGCTCCGACGGCATCGGCGGTACGAATGAGCGTGCCCAGATTGCCGGGGTCTTGCAGCCGGTCCAAAACAATCACCAATTTCGGAGGAGGTAGGGCCAGCACAGGCCGGAGTTCAGCCAGACTCCAGGCCATTTCGCTTAGGGCGAAGGTGGCCAACAACCCCTGCGACGTTTCTCGCTCGGACAGGCTATCCAACACGGAGGGCGCGACCGGGGTCAGCGTAGCCCCGGCCTGCCGGAGTTGGTCTAACAAATGGGCTGCCATATCCCCGGTGAATAATTCCTCGCTGTAAAAAACCTCTTGGGGGATGATTTTTTCAGCCCATCCCGGCAAAGCCGCCGCCTCCAAAGCCATCCCCAACAGTTGCAACCCTTCCACCACAAAGCTATTCTGCCGCCGCCGGTGTTTGCGCTGGCTCAATTTGCGGAGTTCAACGATCCGTTTGTTTTTGGTCGAGGTTATCATAAATTACACCTTTCCATTTCGGATGATACCACATCGACCCAGAGCAGACTATGGGGAGCGTGACCACACAAGCACAATGATCTCCTAGGTCGAACCCAAAGATGAATGCATTGACCGCAGCGGCTCCGAACCAGCCTGACACTCTCCTCCTTTATCTTCCTGAATAGGGCTAAAATCAGTCGTACTATGGGGTGTCTGTAAGTCGCGGATCTTCAACCTAAAACCGAACAACCAGCTTTACATCTGGCCAGGTTCTCAACAATCAGCGGTCTGTTCAGGCGATGGGTGAGCGTGGCCAGGCCCTTGACCCTCAGCCATAGTCCACAACGGGCCGAGGGGTATGGCTTGCCTGCCCTTCTTCCTGCATGAAGCGACTGGCAAAGCAACCAACTCCGGTTCACGGATGGTTCACGTGGCAAACTCAAAAACGGGGGTTTCAACGACTCGATGGGGCTTTTTCTCGATCCAAATCGTTTGCTGAATCTGTTCCACGGCATCCGGCGAAAAATACTGGATATGCACCGGCCTATTCGTCATCGTCAGACCAAAGATCAAGCAGCTTGGCCCATACTCAGGATAATCTTCAATGATGTCACCCGCAGCGATGGCTTCACGGAGTTCTTGAACATTAATATGCCGGATAATACTCTGGTCAAGGGCATGTCGGGAGAATTCAAATTGACCTTGTTCTATTTTTTGACGGTATCTATTCAGCCGTTGTCCTAAAAACAGCGATTTCATAGCGGGGATTAGGAGATTTGGGGATTTTATCTAAGAATTTATCCCCTAATCCCCAAATCCCCGCGAAAAGTAATCGTTGGGGGAGGCTGCTGAATAGTTACTTTTGACGGATGTCTTCAATCATTGTTAGATATTGAGATTACATCTCCATCGTAAAATCACTGTAATTATGCGCCAGGGCGTACCTGATGGCAAATTCACGATGTTACGCCGGATGAGCCGACGGTCCGACGGCGGGCCAATCGTTGGTTGGCTGAACATATGGTAGACGCTGTTCAACACCCAATCCCTCAGCGATTCACCCCCCACCCTTTCCATTCTCAATCCACTGTAGTCCATCTCGTAGGTCAGCAGCGCCCCATCTGGTTGACCAGGGCCGCGAAGGGTCCGGGCCGGACAATGTCGATCCGGGCGGCCCCCCGGCCCGTTTCCAGCGCCTCAACGGGCATGCTAGAAAATTGTGGCAGAGAGGGGGAGAAATGACAGATTGTGGCTATAGTCACAAAAATGTAACTGGCTGGTAACTCGGTTGAGGTATCATATAGTTAAGTTTGTTAAATGGTGACTGAGTAGGTACGCTGTTGGGAGGAAAAAAATGAATTTCGGTAAAAAGTATTTCGATGTGTATGTGATCTGGGCTGAGCAACAGGTCAAGACGGGGCAAAATTGGGTCGAGGCCATGCAAGGGATGAATGAGTTTGAACCGAGCCTGATGTGGGACAAAACGCTGGCTGCTTACCAGGCTGCTATTCAAAATACGTTGGCTGCCGAAGCGACCGGTGCCCGCCTCATGTTCGAGGATATGGCCGAGGTGAAGGGCTTGCCCCAGGAAGCCATCAAAGTGGTAGACTATTTCAAGGATATGACCGGGCAAGTGACGAATGTCCAGCAAAGCCTGGTTGACCGCGGCTTTGAGATGATGCGAAAAGCGGATGTCAGCGGGTTTGTCATTGAACTGCCCCAGCCGGCGAAGAAACCGGCCCCGGCCAAAGCATAGTTGCTCATTGAGAAAGTCATAGCATACGGAAAGAAAACAAGAGGCTCCAGCTAAACGGGGGCTTCTTGTTTTTATATTGTAACACCATATTTTTCCCATTTTTTGTACTACAACGAGTACTACAACGAGATACTGCTCCGGTAAGGATCAACCGTGATGACGATCTCTCGTTCCCAATCCCCTGCATCGACCCCAGGGCTTACACACCGTTCCCCTTGGCCCCTCCTCCTGGCCGCTGGCGCCAGCCTGATTGCCTACGGCGGCATGGCCGTCCTCCATTGGCAAACCGGCACCCTCCGCCAGGCAGCGACGCCTGACACGCTGGGTTGGTACACGGTGGCCTTTCTGGCCTATCTGGGGGCAGTGTGGGGATTACGACGGCGGTCCACTCCCCTGTCGCTCATTTTTGCCGGGGCCATCGCCTTTCGCCTGCTGCTCTTGCTGACGACCCCCACCCTGTCCGACGACATCTACCGCTATCTGTGGGACGGCTATGTGGCCAACCACGGCATCAGCCCCTACGCCTACCCCATCGATTCTCCCGAATTGGATCATCTGGATACGCCGCAACGCGCTCTGGCCAACAACCGCTGGATGGCCAGCCCCTACCTCCCGGCGGCCCAATATCTTTTCGTCGGCCTGACCCGGCTCTCACCGGCCAGTCCCCGCCTCTTTCAAGCGGCGATGCTTCTCATCGACATTATGAACGGCCTACTGCTGGTGCAACTGTTGCGCGTGGTTCATCTACCGACCGACCGGGTGCTGCTCTACCTCTGGAACCCGCTCATCGTCGTCGAGAGCAGCCACGGGGCCCACCTTGATACCTGGATGATTTTTTTGATGCTGCTGACCCTGTGGTTGACCTTTACGGTTCAAAGCCCCCTCGGCTCCCCACAGAGAGAAATAAGCCGCTTTTCTAGCTCTCGCCAAGTCCGCGACTTGGCGATTTTGGACCGGAAACGCCAGTCGCGGACTGGCTTCGAGCCAACTAAGCTTTTGTACAGACCAACCAGGGTAGGGGGGCTGGCCTTTACCACATTATGCCTCGCCCCCATCTTTCTGGCTCTGGCCACCCTGACCAAAGTCTTGCCGATCTTCCTGCTGGCGGTTCTCTTCTGGCGCTGGCGCTGGTGGCAATTGGGTTTGTACGGCCTGGTGACTGTTGGGTTGATGCTACCGCCGCTGCTGACCGTTGGCTCCGGGTTATTTGGCCCGATGGACGGCACCGGTCTCTTCGGGGCCATCCGCATCTATGCCGACCAGTGGAACTTCAACAGCGGCCTTTTTTATTGGCTGGAAACGACATTGACCGAACAGGGCGTCGTCGAGGCCAATCGCTGGGCCAAGCGGGTCGTTGGCCTGCTGCTGCTGGGGACGCTGCTGCTGGTTTGGGTCAGGGCCAGCCGCACGGTGGCCGTCCGCCCGGCGCTACGGCTGATGGCCATCCCCTTTATGGCCCACATTCTCCTGGCCACGACGGTCCATCCCTGGTATCTGATGGCGACGCTGGCCTTTCTGCCTTTCCTGACCCCCACCTCCGACGAATCGAGCCGGCGGTGGCTGCTGCTTATCCCCTGGCTCTACCTCAGTTGGGCGCTGGCCCTCTCCTATCTGACCTACCTCGACCCCCACGATTTCCGCGAGTTGGCCTGGGTCCGTCGCGTGGAGTGGTGGGGGATGTGGGGCTTATTACTGCTCGTGTGGCTCGCTTATCTCAAGCGGATTATTTTTGACAGAGCAGCTTAAGTAGGCCGTTTTTTTGTGATAATAATGAAATCAAGTTAAACTAAGCGCCCCACCCCATCCTGTCGTCAATGTCAGTTGGGGTGGGGAACGACACCCAACACCCATCGGGATGATGGAATAATCACGCCGATGCCACGCAAGGGTAGGAAAATCTGCTATAATACCGTCATAGTAGATTTGGGCCAATCAATGGAAGCCAAACGGAAATGTCAATGCGTAAATGGACGGTTCAGGATCGTTATAACAATTCCATCTACTTCACAGAAGAACGATGGAAACATATCCTGGCGTCCCGACCCGAACTGGAAACATATTTTGACCAGTTTCTTGAGACACTGCGTACAGGTCGGCGTAGGCAAGACCCCTTAATCCCTAACAAATATCGCTACTACAAACAGTTTGATGAGCTATTGCCCGAAAACAATCATTTGATCTTGGTCGTCCTGTTCAAAACGCAACTCACAGACAGGGGCGAGTATGTGCCGAATAACTATGTGGTAACGGGGTGAGCCAAATATATCCAGCCAAAAAGGTAAGCCAATGAGTGAATTAAACCTCTACGAAACGGAATTCTCAGCCCAGGATGGGACGCCTGTCCGCTTGGTCTACGATCAAGAGGCTGACATCTTGGATATTTTCTTTGCTGAAAACGAGCCAGCCACCGGCGTAGAACTGACCGATCAAATCCTACTGCGCCTCAATCAAAAAACGAAACGGGCCGTTAGCTTAATGGTGCTTGATTTTTCGATTCTGACAGAACGGACGGAATATGGACCCCGGAGTTATCCTTTAGATAAACTGGATGATCTGCCGGAAGATATGCAGACGTTAGTGCTTCAGTTGGTGACAACTCTGCCGGTTAGCCAGTTTCTTAAGTTGTCTCACTTTCAAGTTTCGCCAACGAAACGTGTCCCCTTGACTTATGTGGAATCGCCGCCACTCATGGCGGTTGCTTAATTTTACTTCCATTGACAGCGGATTAAGTAGTTTTCAACGCTAAGTTGTCAACTTTTTTCGACAAGATTAACAAGACCTACGCAAGATTTTTTTGTCATTTCATCCTGTATAGGAGTTACGCAGTTCGCATCCCGAGTAGCCCTATCAGGTATTTCGCTAAACCCCGTCTATATTGAAACGAGACCCAACGCCTTTGACCCATCAGCAAAAACCGCCGCCCGCCGCGCCTGCCGCCGTGGGGGGCATGGCCCGGGCTGCGATGCTCATCGCCGGGGGCAACATTGCCAGTCGAATTCTGGGGCTGGTGCGGGAAGTGGTCATCGCCAATCTGTTTGGGGCGACCGGCCTCGTCTCCGCCTTTCGCATCGCCCAGATTCTGCCGACGATGCTCTACGATCTGCTCATCGGGGGGATGGTCAGCAGCGCCCTGGTTCCGGTCTTCTCCGCCCAGGCCGAAAAGGATCGGGCCGCGTTGTGGCATCTGGTCAGTCTGATCCTTAGCCTGGCCGTGGTCGTCCTGGCCGTGGTCGTCCTCATCATCGAGCTGGCCGCACCCCAGATTGCCCTGCTGCTGGCCGGGGGCTTTCAGGAGTTCAACCCCGATCTGCTGCCGGTGACCGTCTATTTGATGCGGATTACCACCCCGGCCCTTTTCTTCCTCAGTCTGTCCGGCATCATCACCGGCCTGCTCCACGCCCTGAAACGGTTTGCCCTGCCCGCCTTCACCGCCAGCGTCTTCAATGCGGCCATCGTCATCACCGCATTGGTCGGCGTGCAGATTTTCGGCTGGGGCATCGAGGCCCTGGCCTTTGGCCTGCTGCTGGGGGCCTTTTTGCAGGTCCTTCTGCAACTGCCCGGCCTGCACGATGCCCGCCTCCGCTTCGTCATCGACCTGCACCACCCGGCCCTGCGGCGTATCGGCAAGCTGTACCTGCCCGTCATTCTGGGGCTGGTCATCAGCCAGGTGGCCATCGTCATCGACCGCAACTTTGCCACCTACACCGGCGAGCGGAGCGTGGCCTGGATGCAGTTCGCCACCACCCTCATTCAATTTCCGCTCGGCCTGGTCTCCGCCGCCGTCTCCCTGGCCATCCTGCCCACGCTCTCCCGCCTGGCCGTCACCGCCGACGGTCTCGATGAATTTATGACTACCCTGGCCACCGGCTTGCGACTCGTCCTCATTTTGATTATCCCGGCCACTGTCGCCCTTTTCCTGCTGGCCGAACCGGTCATCGCCCTCCTTTTTGAACATGGCGACTTCACCCCCTTCGACACCCAACAGACGGTCATCGCCCTGCGCCTCTACCTGTTCGGCCTGACCTTCGCCGCCATCGACCAGCCCCTCATCTTCGCCTTCTACGCCCGCCAGAACACCCTGACCCCGGCCCTGGTCGGGCTGCTCGGCGTCGGCTTCTACCTGGCCGCCGCCCTGCTGCCGACCCTCGTCCGGCCCCTGCAAATGACCGACCTGGTACTGGCCAACAGCATCCAACTGACCGGCCACGCCCTGGTGATGCTGTGGCTGGTCAACCGCCTGGCCCCGCTGCGAGGACGCGGCCTCGGCCCGACCATTGTCAAAGCCCTCCTCGCCTCCGGGTTGATGGCCGCCGGCCTGGGCCTGCTGCTGCCCTGGCTGACCGGCTCGCTCTTGCGCCAGGGCTTCCTGGCCGAGGCCCTCCTCGTCGGCAGCCTGAGTCTGGTCGGGGGGACAATCTATCTGCTGGCCCTCATCCTGCTCAAGGCCGAGGAGTTGACCCTGCTGACGACGCTGCTGCGCCGTTTTCTGCCGGGTCGGGAGGGTTCGGGCTAAATTTTATGTCGAGTCTCTTGTTGTCAGTCCGCTCAATCTGGGGTATAATAGACACTAGATATAGTAGGATAGTTCACAATCCAGTTGACATCTTCAGGCGAACTTAATGGCGACATCGATGGAAAACCCCCGATATAAACAAGAGGATGAGTATGACTACGACGAATATTACGAGGGCTACCCGGAACCGGGTCTGACCAGTGTCGGTCTACCGCCCGCCCAACTGGCCCTGATTATTGGCGTCAATGCCGTCATTTCGCTGGTTATTAGCATCAGCGTGGTGCTGCTGGCCGGGCGACAGAGTACCCCGGTTGAGGTTCCCGTTCTGGCCGGAGAGAACGGTCAGGCCACCGGCGTCGAGGTGGGAGGCGATAGCCTCGATGAGCTGGCTGCGCCGGACGAATCGATTCAAGGGGAGCTGTCGCCCGAATCGACCCCGGTCGAAAGCGTCAACTATGTGGTTCAGGATGGCGATACCCTCAGTTCTATCGCCGATAAATTCTCCGTGCCCCTGTTCGACCTGATGCTGGCCAACGGCCTGACCGATGAGAACTTCATCCAATCCGGCCAATCGCTGGTCATTCCGGTCGGCGGCTTGCCCACAGCGACGCCCACCTTTACGCCCCAACCCATCCCCACGGAGACGCCACTGCCCTTCGACCCGCCCACGCCCCTGCCGGCCGATGCCGCCGTGCCCAAAGAACCGGCGGCCACCGTCGGCCCCTCGCCCACGCCAACCGAGACGCCGACGATCACGCCCACCCCGCTGCCGACCTCGACCCCGCCGGCGGTGGATGAAATCAACGTCGTCGTCAGCGAAATCAACGGGGCGGGCGACCTCAGCCGGGAAACGATTACCATCCTCAATCAAGGTCCCGGCACCAGCCTCAAAAATTGGAAATTGGAAGGCTCGCCGCTGGCCATCTTTGAATTTCCCGATATTTTTCTGTTCAGCGGGGGCAGCATCCGCGTCCACACCGCGAGCGGGGAAAACACGGCCAGCGACCTCTACCTGGGCCAGAGCGAACCGGCCTGGGAGCCGGGCGGGGTCATTGTGTTGACCGATGCTCAGAACAGCGAAATCTCCCGTTTTAATATCCCCGGTGCCGGAGAGTGATGGAGAGTAAAATATAGCCTATGGATAAAGAGCTGGTGATGTACGTCGGCGGGAATTTTTGCGCCTTCACCGCGCTGGCCCGCGACCTGTTACAACGTTACGAGATTCCCTATCGGGAAATCAACATCAACGACGACCCCGAGATAGCCGCCCGCATCAAGGAATGGACCCACCATTACAGTGTGCCCACCCTCATCGTGGCCCATCCCGGCCAGGATGTGCCCTACACCGATTTTCTGGCCCGCCCCACCCACCGGACCATCAAAGGGTACGACCGGGGGCCGATGATTACCGAGCCGAATAACCACCAGTTGGAAAATTGGCTCCACAAGCACGGCTTTCTCGATAAACCTTACAAACGATAATGGCAGTTCCAAGACTCAAATCCATCAAATTAGAGCTGTATAAAACGTAAAACGCAAAACATAAAGCCGGTTTTCAGGTAAAGACGTTACGCTTTTCGTTTTACGCTTTACAGATTGTGGATGATTATTTTCTTGGCGTGCCCTCAGTAAACATTAGATCAAGGTAACCATCATTCCTATGACAAACTCCATCTACATTACGACAGCCGAGCCATACTGTGGCAAATCACTCATCTCGCTTGGTATCAGTGAATTGCTGCTGAGAAAGACCAAGCGGGTGGGTATTTTCCGACCCATCGTCGGCGGCAGACCGGCCCAGAACAGCCGGGACAAAAATATCGACCTGATTCTATCCCATTTCGATCTCGATGTGGCTTACGAGGATACCTTCGCCTTTTACCGCCGGGAAATTAACGACCTGCTCAGCCAGGGGCGTTATGACGAAATCATCGACACCATCATTCAAAAGTATAAACATTTAGAAGACCGGTGTGATTTCATTCTCTGTATCGGCTCAGATTTTGTCGGGGAAGGCTCCGCCTTTGAGTTCGACGTCAATGCCGACATCGCCAAAAATTTAGGCTGTCCGGTGGTCATCGTCGGCCACGCCGTTGAGCGCACCGTCGAGCAGGCCATCAGCCCGGTGTTGCTGGCTCTGGAAGCCTTTACCGAGAAAGAGTGCCATATTTTGGGCATTTTCGTCAACCGGGCCGAACCGACCACGGCTGATGACATCCTGAAAGCCCTACGCAGCCACCTGCCTGACGGTCTCGACCCGGTGTTGTCGGTCATCCCCACCACCAAAATTTTGGACAGCCCCACCCTCAAAGAGATCGCCCAACATCTTGAGGCTGATGTCCTGTACGGCGAGGATCAACTGGAGCGGCAAGCCTATCACTATCTGATTGCGGCGATGTATATTCAGAATTACTTGCCTTATTTATTAGAAAAATCGGTGATTATTTCCCCCGGCGACCGGGCCGATGTCATTCTCAGTACGCTCCAGGCCCACCAATCCCATAACTATCCTCAAATTTCCGGTATCGTTCTGACCAGCGGCATGCCCCCGACACCGCCCATACGTAAGCTGCTCGACGGCTTGCCCAATATCATCCCCATTCTCTCCGTTGATAACGAGACGTATGAGACGGCGGCCAAAATCGGCAACATCCGCTCTTATCTCCACGCCGATAATAAGGCCAAGATTGCCCTCAGCCTGCAACTTTTTGAGGAACACGTCGATACGGATGCCCTCGAAGAACAGATCAGCGTGGCCCAACCCCAAGGGATGACCCCCCGGATGTTTCTGTACCATATGATTCACCAAGCCAAATCGAACAAGCGGCATATCGTCCTGCCGGAGGGGAGCGAGCTGCGTATCCTCAAGGCGACGGAGATTCTGCTTTACCAGGACATCGTTGACATTACCCTGTTAGGGAATAAAAAGGAGATCGAGGCCGCCATCCGCAAAGAAGGACACCGCATCGACCTGGAGCGGGTGTCCATCATCCAGCCGGAATATGCCCCCCAATTTTTTGACTACGTCCAGACATTGTACGATCTCAGAAAAGATAAGGGGCTAACCATCGACCAGGCCAGAGAGTTGATGACCGATGTTTCCTACTTCGGCACAATGATGGTTCACAAAGGGGACGCCCACGGGATGGTCTCCGGCTCGGTTAACACCACCCAGCACACTATCCGCCCGGCGCTGCAATTTGTCAAGACCAAGCCGGGCTTTTCGGTCGTCTCCTCCGTCTTTTTTATGTGTCTGGAGGATCGGGTGCTGGCCTATGGGGATTGCGCCGTCAACCCCGACCCCAACCCGGAGCAACTGGCCGAAATCGCTATCGCCTCGGCCGACACCAGCCGGGCCTTCGGCATCGAGCCGAAGGTGGCTATGCTCTCCTACTCCTCCGGGGCCTCCGGCAAGGGGGCTGATGTCGAAAAGGTGCGGGCAGCAACCCACATTGCCCAGGAGCGGCGGCCCGACCTGATGATCGAGGGGCCGATTCAGTATGACGCGGCCGTAGACCCGACCGTGGCCAAACAGAAGTTACCCGACTCCGAAGTGGCCGGTCAGGCTACGGTGCTGATCTTCCCCGATCTGAACACCGGCAACAACACCTACAAAGCCGTCCAGCGGGAAACCGGGGCCATCGCCATCGGCCCCATCCTCCAGGGTCTCAACAAACCGGTCAACGACCTCAGCCGGGGGGCCACCGTCGATGATATTATCAACACCGTGGTCATTACTGCGATCCAGGCCCAAAATGCCTAAAGAAAGACCTCAAAGGTTTCTGACAAGCTCCCTATGGAGAAAGTCATCTTGATGTCCCGGTCGATTTTCAGACGAAATCACCTTTGAAAACCTTTGAGGTCTGGAAAAGCTATCTACATCCTAACCTACACATCCAACCAGGAGAACAACATCATGAAAATACTTGTCATCAACGCCGGCAGCTCTTCCATTAAATACAAACTGTTCGAGATGACCGACGAGACCGTTTTGACCGCCGGGCTGGTCGAACGGATCGGCCAGGCGCAGAGCCGCATCAAACATACCCGCTTCAATGCCAATAATGCCGATAATGTCAATAATGGGGGTGAGACCCAGGAAACGGTCAAGGAGATGACCATCGCCACCCACCGGGAGGGGTTGGCCGAGGTAGCCGACCTGCTGACCGATGCCGAGGTGGGGGTCATCAGCGACCCGGCGGAGATCGAGGCCATCGGTCATCGGACCGTCCACGGCGGCGAGACCTTCAGCGACACGACGCTCATCACCGAGGCGGTCAAAGCCAAAATCAAAGAGTTGATTCCGCTGGCCCCGCTGCACAACCCGCCCAACCTGCAAGGCATCGAGGTGGCCGAGGAGATATTCCCGACGGCCAAACAGGTGGGCGTCTTCGACACCGCCTTCCACCAGACGATGCCCGCCCGCGCCTATCGTTACGCCATCCCCAATCGCTTCTACGATGAGCAAGGTATTCGGGCCTACGGCATGCACGGCACCTCCCACCGTTACGTCACCCACCAGGCCGCCGCCTATCTGGGCCGCCCTCTGGCCGAGACCAACCTGATTACGCTCCATCTGGGTAACGGCTGTAGTATGACCGCCGTCGAAGGGGGGCGCTCTATCGACACCTCGATGGGCTTTAGTCCTCTGCCGGGGCTGATGATGGGCACTCGCAGCGGCGACATCGACCCGGCGATTGTCTATTTTTTGGGGACCAAGCTGGGGATGTCCTTTGAGGAAATCGACCGGATGCTCAACAAGGAGAGCGGGCTGCTGGGCATCAGCGGCGACAGCGACCTGCGGGATATTGAGGCTCGCCAGGCCGAGGGGGATGCCGCCGCCACGTTGGCCCTGGAGATGTATACCTACCGCATCAAAAAATATCTGGGGGCCTATCTGGCCGTGCTGGGCCGGGTCGAGGCCCTGGTCTTCACTGCCGGGGTCGGCGAGAACAGCGCCTACGTCCGCAAGCGGGCCTGCGAGGGGTTGGAAAATTTCGGCATCCGCCTCGACCCCGCCCGCAACGACAACGAAACCCCGGCCACCGGCCAGATTCAGGAGATTCAGGCCGATGGCAGCCCGGTCAAGATTCTGGTCATCCCTACCAACGAGGAGTTGGAGATTGCCCGGCAAACGCTGGCTGTGGTGACTGCTGTTTGAGAAATGACCCGACGAATTTGACAAATTAGCACAAAAGTTCTATTATGTTCCTACCTAAATTCAATCCATCGTAACGCCTCGCGTATGTCATTTCGTGGCCGCAGATTTTGGGGCTTTTTTGCATCACCCGAAATGGTATAAAAGTGAGGAGGTTACAAATTAGACCAAGAAAGAGGGAACATCATGACTGAAATGACGCAGTATATGCCGGGCACATTTAGTTGGATCGATCTGGCCACCACCGATGCGGCGGGGGCCAAACAGTTTTACACCGAGCTGTTTGGTTGGGAGGCGGAGGATATGCCCGCCGGGCCGGATAGCGTCTACACGATGTTGTCGAAGGATGGCAAAAGTGTGGCGGGGCTGTACGCCATGAATGAAGAGCAGCGGGGGATGGGCATGCCCCCGACGTGGATTTCCTACGTCTCCGTCGCGGATGCCGAGGCCACCGCGGCCAAAGCCAAAGCCCTGGGCGGGCAGGTTATGGCTGAGCCGTTCGATGTGATGGATTCCGGACGGATGGCGGTCATCCAGGGGCCGACCGGCGAAGTGTTCAATATCTGGCAACCGAAGAATCATATTGGGGCACAGGTCGTCAACGAGCCGGGGACGCTCTCCTGGAATGAATTGGCCACCAACGACATAGAGAAGGCTCAAGCCTTCTACACCCAACTGTTCGGCTGGGGCGCACAGGTGCAGGAAATGCCGATGACCACTTATACTACCTTCCTGGTTGGGGAGCGGATGAACGCCGGGATGTTGCAAATGACCGAGGAGTGGGGGGATATGCCGCCCCATTGGATGGTCTACTTCGCCGTGGCCGATTGTGACGCCAGCGCCGAAAAGGCCAAAGCCCTCGGCGGCGAGATTGGCGTCCCGCCGACGGACCTGCCGCCGGTCGGTCGCTTCGCCGTCCTCACGGATCCGCAGGGGGCGCATTTTACGATTATTAAGTTGGATAATCCTGAGTAATTTTGTTAGACAACCCAGATTGGAGCAGTTTCAAAAACTGCTCCAATCTAACGCCCCGTCTCCCTCCTCCGTATATTCTACGGAAAGAAGCCAGTACCTTTTGCGCTTAACAAACCTATCCTGTCCCTTGTACAATACTACTAACGCCAAAAAAACCGTTAAGGAAAGGATAGAGTTATGCCGCGACGCCTCTACGTCTTCATCGCCGTTATCAGCCTCAGCCTTTTTGCCACGCTGGGAGCAAGTTTTCCCACCGCCCCCAGCGTGCCCGTCACACCGGACACCAGCCCCGTACCGCTGATTCCCCAGGCCCAAACAACCGACGCCTTCGGTAGCGGCCTCAACAGTTGCCAGCCACCGCTGACTCCGGTCACGCTTGCCAACCCGACCATCGTCACTGACTGTACCCAGGCCGGTGTGCAGGCGGCTCTGGAGCAGGGGGGGCACATTACCTTCGATTGTGGGCCGAATCCGGTCACCATCAGCCTGACCGCGCCGCTCGTGACCAGTAACACCGAGGATACCGTTATCGACGGGCAGGGATTGGTTACTTTGGACGGGGGCAACACCACCCGCATTTTGGAGAAGCCTGCTTCTCCGAACGCTCACGAGGATAAAGTCAGCGGCAACGATTTGACCCTGCAAAATCTGCGCTTCATCAACGCCAAAGCGCCGGCAGCCACCCAAAATAAGGATGGCAACGCTCGCGGCGGGGCACTCCGGGTGACCAGCCCCGGCACGAGGCTGCATATTTTCAACTCGACCTTTGAGGATAACAGCACCACCAGCATTACCGATGAGGATAACCAGGGCGGGGCCATCTTTGCCGGTAACATCTACGAGACGGTCATCATCAATTCCGTCTTTACCAACAACGAGGCGGGCAACGGTGGGGCCTTCGGCGGTATCGCCACCGGCCTGCGGGTGTATAACAGCCGCTTCAGCAGTAACAAAGCCTCCGACAGCAGCGCCGGCGGCATCGTCCGGGGCCACGGCGGAGCCATTCATCTGGATGGGGTGACGAACAGCTTCAACCCCGACTCGAACAGGATTGTGGACGTTTGCGGCAGCCTCTTCGAGGGCAATACGGCAGTGCGGGGCGGCGGAGCCATCAAGACGACGATTTCCGACAACAAAGGCACCAAAGCCACCTACGCCAAATCGACCTTCAACAATAACGGCCTGGTCGGGGTTCCGGCGACGGAAGGGCACGGCGGGGCGATTTACCACATCGAGGATGATTTTGAGGGGGGCACAAGCGAGGATAATATCGAAATTCGGGACTCGACCTTCAACGGCAATTACGCCTATAAACAGGGCGGTGGAGCCTGGATTTCGGTGCGGGGCCTGGGACGAGTCGTCAATTCTACATTTACCGAAAATCGGGCCTCTGAGGCTGGCTCCAGCCAGGTAGGGCAGGGGGGCGGTCTCATCCTCAGCAACGGTGTTATTGATGTCATCAACAGTACATTCGCTGAAAATTTTGCTACGTTTCAGGGCGGGGCCATTTTTGCCGGGGGCAGTAGCGATGTCACTTTAAGCAACTCTCTATTTTACCGGAACCGGCTTGATCCGACCTTCGTTCTCAATCCCGGTGAACCAGACCCAATCACCCCGGAATATCAAGGCTACCACACCAACCGGCCCTTAACCAACGGCGGCAACAATCTGCAATATCCGCGCACCAAAGAGCCGGATTTTGATAATGACGTCAACAACCTGATTACCACGCCGGATACAGCCATTATCTTTGAGGATCCGCTGTTGGAGGCCCTGGCCGATAACGGTGGGCCAAACCAGACCATCGCCCTGCAAAGCGGCAGCCCGGCCATCGATGCCGGGAATGACGGAACCTGCCCGACCACCGACCAGCGTGACGCTCCCCGCGTCGGAACCTGCGACATTGGCGCGTTCGAGTTCGATGGCATCCCCCCGTCGATCACGCCGCTGACCATCAGCAAGCGGGCGACCGACCTGAACGGCACGCTGCCCTACACCCAGAGCGTGGCCTATCAAATCACCTTGAGTAACAACAGTGCCGCTGCCGCCAGCGATGTGGTCATCACCGATACCCTGCCCAGCGAGGTCGTTTTCAACGCCTGGGTGATGCAGGAGACGGCCACTTATAGCAATGGCGTCGTCCGTTGGGGGCCGCAAGCGGTGGCCGGGGGCAGCAGCGTGCGGATAGTTTTCACGGTCGATATTAGCACCACCCTGGGCACGCCGATCAGTAACACGGTCCGGTTCAGCAGCGGAAACAGTGCCGGTAGTGCCGCGACGGCCACTTTCATCGCCGGTCAGCCGCCGGAGTGGGTGGTGTATTTGCCGCTGCTCCTTAAATAAACAGGAGTTACACCAAACGGCACCCTTCGATACGGCTATCGCCTACTCAGGATGCGTTTGGCGTAAGTTCTACAACAGAATAGTGTGGGATGGTTATCCTATACGTTTTCGGCCCGAATTATGCTATAGTACGAAACGGGAATAAACCAAACCGTAGCTCATTAACAGGTTACCATCACACATATGAGTACACCGCCAACGATTCTTAATGTCGAAGATATTGATGAAAATCGCGTTCTGGTTCGACGCATCCTGGAAAGTGAGGGCTACCAGGTTGTCGATGCGGTGAATGGGCTGGAAGGCATCGATAAGGCCCAAAACATCCAGCCCGATCTCATTTTGATGGACATCAATCTACCCGACCTGGATGGGTTTACCGCCGTGACTCGCATCCGCAGCTTTGCCCAGCTCAAAACAGTGCCGATCATCGCCCTGACGGCCCGCAGCGTGAGCAATGACCGGGAACGGGCCAGGGCGATTGGTTGCGATGCCTACCTCAGTAAGCCGGTCAATTTTGATGAGTTGGTCGAAGAAGTGGGACGCCATCTGCGGTTGGGGCGTCAAGAGGATGGGACGATCACCCCCCGCGAATATTTTCTCCAGGAACATACCGCTGCCCTGAGCGCCAAACTGGAGACCCAACTCAGCGAACTGCAATCCGCTTACGACCACCTCAAACATTTGGAAGAGGCCAAAAGCAACTTTATCTCCGTGGCCTCCCACGAACTCCGCACGCCCCTGACCGTCGTCCACAGTTACGCCCAAATGCTGCAAACTCTGCCGACGATCAACAGCGATGAGACGGCTAAGGACCTGGTGGCCGGGATGGTGAAAGGCGTAAACCGGCTGCAAGACATTATCAACGATATGGTCAACGTGGCCCGCGTCGAGCTATCCCAACTCAATTTCGATTTAGCCCCGGTCTCGCTCCGCACCATTATGCGCTCGATTGAAACGAAGCAAGCCCCGATTGCCAAAGAACGACATATCAGCCTGACTATCGAGACCCACAAAAATCTGCCCGTTCTCAACGGCGACTCCAGCCAACTGGAGTCGGCCATCAGCCGCATCGTCAACAACGCCATCAAATATACGCCGGATGGGGGCTGCGTGACGCTGGCGGCCAATCTGCTGGAGAAGGACAAAGCTGCCGGGCAATCCTTCGTAGAGATTATGGTGGCCGATACCGGGGTGGGCATCGCCCTGGACAAGCAGAACCTCATTTTCGAAAAGTTCAGTACGGCGGCGGATGTTTCCCTCCACAGCACCAGCAAAACCAACTTTATGGGCGGCGGCGCGGGTCTGGGGCTGGCCATCGCCAAAGGCATCATCGAGTCCCACAATGGGCGCATCTGGGTCGAGAGCGAGGGGT
Source organism: uncultured Caldilineaceae bacterium (assembly GCA_964638395.1). GTDB lineage: Bacteria > Chloroflexota > Anaerolineae > 4572-78 > J111 > CAZWZZ01. The sequence continues at coordinate 176 of CAZWZZ010000004.1, read as the reverse complement.
ATGACCCTGACGAACTCCCCGGTAGCAAATTTTTCATTCTGTTGCCGGTGCTGTAAGGCTGGCCCCCCACGCCGGACGTGCCCTTCCCCTTCTGCTCCCTCTGAAATTTTCCCTCAATCGTTACCCACTTAATATAACATAACCAATTTTCGGAGATGTGGCGTTAGGTTTATAAT
>CAZWZZ010000003.1:0-28876 GCA_964638395.1 uncultured Caldilineaceae bacterium | reverse complement strand
TTCTATTTCTGTCCAAAGAGGACGTAGACGCCCTGGAGTTGGGGCTGCAAGAAATTATGGACGCCATCGAGCTGGGGCTGAAGGCGCACGGCCAGAAAAAGGTGATTATGCCCTCCAAAGATCACCTGGCTCTCGATTACCCGGAGAAGCTGTTCAACATTCTCAAAGGGTACGTCGAGCCGGTCAACGTGGCCGGGGTCAAAGTCATCGGCGATTTCCACGGCAATTACCGGTACGACCTGCCCTCGGAATTGGCCCTGGTGACGCTCTACCGCCCGGAGACCGGTGCCCCCTTCGCCATCATCGACGGCACGCTGATGACCTGGATGCGCACCGGCGCGGTCACGGCGGTCGGGGCCAAATACCTGGCCAACGACAACCCCCGCGTGTTGGGCCACATCGGGGCGCGAGGCACGGCCTGGTACAACGTGCCCATGCTCGACCGCATCTTCGACTTCGAGGAGATTCGCGTTACCAGCCGCCGCCCGGAGTCGCGGGAACGGTTCGCCGCGCAGATGTCGGCGCAGTTGGGCAAGCCGGTGCTGGTCAAAGAGACGACCGAAGCCACCGTCAAAGAGGCCGACATCATCATCGACGCCTCCCGGCTGCTGGAGCCGCAGGTGTTGGTCAAGGATGAGTGGGTCAAGCCGGGGGCGCTCCTCCAACCCTACGGCGCGGTGCTGTCCGTGGCTCCGACGCTGCCCTTCAGCGTCGATAAAATGGTCGTCGATGATTGGAACCAGTGCCAGCAATCCCAATATGGCCAATTCGCCAGTATGACCCAATCGGGCGAGCTGCGGGTTGAGCATATCTACGCCGAAATCGGCGAGGTCGTGGCCGGGCTAAAACCGGGCCGCGAGTCTCAAGAAGAACGCATCCTCTTCTGGCACAAAGGCTTCGCTATCAGCGACATTATGCTCGGCCATCTGGCCTACCAGAAGGCGCAGGAGAAGGGCATTGGGCGGTTGTTGCCTTACTACCGCCGGCCGCAGGATATGTAGCCCAAGTTGTTACCTCTTCCTTTTTGTATTAGAATTCGTGTATGAATAATTACTCCTCTGATTTGACCGTAGCCGAATACTTTGCCGGAATTGGCCTGGTACGGATGGGGTTGGAGCCTCTCGGCTGGCGCGTAGTCTGGGCTAACGATGTATCGCCTAAAAAATATGAATTGTACAGGGATTTCTTTCCTGACGCCGCCGATCACTACATCGTAGGTGATATTTTTGAGGTTGACCCTGCCGATGTGACACCCACAATGCTGGCGACCTGCTCCTTTCCTTGTATTGATTTGTCTCTAGCCGGGAATATGAATGGTATCAAAGGGGAACATTCTAGCGCGTTTTGGGGATTTGTTGAAATTCTAAAGGCTCAGGGCGAGGCAGCCCCTCCGCTTGTTCTCCTTGAGAATGTCCCCGGCTGGCTGTATTCCAATAAAGGCGCGGACTTCCGAATAACGATTCAGGCACTCAACAGGCTTGGTTATGTCTGTGATGTCTTTACCCTCAACGCGCTACGATTTACGCCCCAAAGCCGCCTGCGTGTTTTTGTTGTTGGCTCAAAATTTTCACCGGACGGCAAAAATATTCAGTCACTATTGAGCCGCCCCCCTTCGCTGTTACCAAACCGTCTCAGGAAAAGTATTTTTGCCAATCTGGACCTCAATTGGTTTTATAATGAGTTGCCAATTTTGCCTCCCCTGCGAACTGACGGTTTATCGGAAATTGTAGAGTCGATGGATGACTTAGATGACCGCTGGTGGGCTGATACGGAGGTCAATCGTCATATTGAGATGATGGAGTCATCTCACCATCAGAGAGTTTCACAACTTAGGCAAGCGCCAAAGGTGTCCTATCGCACCTTTTTCCGTCGGCGGCGAAAAGGGCAGCAACGGGCTGAAGTTCGTCACGATGATTTGTCGGGCTGTTTGCGAACCGCCGTGGGGGGCAGCGGCAAACAGTTTTTGATTGAGGCTGGAAACGGCAGTGTGAAAATGCGGGCTATGACCCCCAGAGAATATGCTCGCTTACAAGGCGTACCGGATAATTTCCCCATAAAAGTAGGGGGGGTACAAGCGTTAACAGGTTTTGGGGATGCGGTTTGTGTGCCGGTTATCTCTTGGATTGCTCAATATGTTCTCAATTCACTGGTTCAGAAACATCTGCGGCCTCATGTTCAGCCAGAAATGCGCCACGGCTAATCTAAAGGAATAACAAGTGAGTGGTCAGCCAGATCAAATCAAACGGGAAAGCACTCAAATTCTCGATGACTGGATTGCTTCCTGCACACGCAGCGGCAAGGTATCGAGAAACACGGTATCCGTGGGTATTGTTGTTATCGATCACTTGCGTCAAAAATGCCCCGTATCGAGAGATGAGGTTATCTCGCCGGGTGGTGAGGTGACAGGGGCACGCTCTGGACTTGGGAGTATTCTTGAGGCTTACGAGGTTCCGCGTAAATACCTCAAAGAAGTCACCACTCGTCAAGGACATCAAGATGGACAACGCCTCTTTGAAGCGTTTGATTGGGGCCATAAGCTAACAGAGTTGTCCGAATCAGAGAGAGACGACTTGCTTTTAGCCTTGATTGGCAGTTTGTCTGAACGGGCTGCTCGATGGTTGAGACGGCAAAATCTAAAATTGGATATTGATCGGCGTCAAGCCCCGACGGCCTGGGTCAACTTGATTATCGAAAATGCTAAACAACGTTCCGGGGGTGTAGTCGAGCAACATCTTATCGGGGCAAAGCTGGAAAAACGTTTCAAAAATATTGACATACCGAATCATCCTGCCCACGCTGCTGACCGCCAAACAGCCAGAGCGGGCGATTTTACCATATCCCAAATGGTTTATCACGTAACGGCGACACCATCACGAAATGTTATACAAAAATGTGCAGAAAATATCAAAGTCGGCTTGCACCCCATACTTTTGATACCAAACGAGCAGGCATACAAAGCAACAGCGTTGGCACAAGATGAAGGCGTCGATAAAGAATTGACCATCATCTCGATTGAGGCGTTTGTGTCGCTGAACATTATCGAATTGGCGACTGAGGAAAATAGGCAGTTTTTTGAAGTTTTGCAGGACATAGTGCAAATATACAATCGGAGATTGACAGAGGTGGAAACAGATTTGTCGCTGCGGATAGATGTGCGCTAACAAAGAAAAGTCTCTCATTCGATGAAACGCCGCCCCCGTCGCCGCCCCCAACCCCCCCAATCTCCCCATCCCCCCATCTCCCAACCCCTCCCCCTGACCCTACCCCGGCTGACCTTCATACCCGACAGCCAAATCGAGCAAATCCACGAGGCCTCCCTCCGGATTTTAGCCCAAACCGGGGTGCGTTTTAACCACGCCGAAGCGATCCGTTACTTTCGGCAAGCGGGCGTGAAAATCGACGGCCGGCGCGTCTATCTGGAGCGGGACCTCATCGAGCGCTGTCTGCAAAACGCCCCGGCCCACTACACCCTCCAGGCCCGCAACCCGGCCAACTCGGTCACGATTGGCGGGGAGCAGTGCGTGGTCATGCCCGGCGGCGGGCCGCCCTTTGTCCGGGATTTGGCCGGGCAGCGGCGTCCGGGCACGCTGACCGATGTGGAGAACTTCGCTCGCCTCAGCCAGATGTCGCCGGAGGTCCACGTCATGGCCCGCAAAGCGGTCGAGGCCCAGGATGTGCCGGTCGCATGGCGGCATCTCGATTGCTGGCGCTCGATTTTGACCCTGACCGACAAACCGGCCCAATCCGGCTTCATCGGCGGCCAGGCCGAGGCCGAGGATGTGCTGGCCATGCTGGCCATTGTCTTCGGCGGCGAGGCGGCCCTCGACGGCCAGCCGGTGGCCCATTGCAGCGTCAACGTCAACAGTCCCCTGCTGTATGACGAAGCGATGCTGGCAGGGCTGCTGACCTTCGCCAAATTTGGCCAGCCGGTGTTGGTCAGCCCCTTCGTGATGGCCGGGGTGACCGGGCCGACGACGCTGGCCGGGACGCTGGCCCAACATAACGCCGAGGTGTTAGCCGGGATTGCCCTGACTCAACTGGTCCGGCCCGGTACGCCGGTGTTGTACGGCACGGCTTCCAGCAATGTCGATCTGCGGAACGCCAACCCGGCCATCGGCAGCCCGGAGTCGGCCCTCAGCATCGCCATCGGCGCTCAACTGGCTCGCTTCTACAACCTGCCCTGTCGTGGCGGCGGGGCGTTGACCGACTCCCCCCTACCCGATGCCCAGAGCAATTACGAGCGGATGTTCACCCTGCTGCTCTCCCTCCTGAGCGGGGTCAACTTTTTGATGCACGGCCTGGGCATTTTAGAATCCTACCTGACGCTGAGTTACGAACAGTTCGTCATCGACCTGGATTTGTTGGGGATGCTTCGTCATCTGAGCCAGCCCTTAGACATCTCGGCGGAGACGCTGGCCCTGGAGACGATTGACCGGGTCGGGCCGGGTGGCCATTTCCTGGACGCGGCCCACACTATGCGCCACTATCGGGAAGCCCACTTTCTGCCCCACATCAGCCTGCGCCAGCCCTACGAGCAGTGGGCGGGCGCAGGGGCCAAAGACGCCACCCACCGGGCCAACGACCGCTGCCGCGAGCTGCTGGCCGAATATGTACAGCCAAAAATCGACCCGGCGGTGGCAGACAAGCTCCACGATTTTGTGGAGGGGCGGAAGAGGTTGTCCGACATCAGCCGTATGCAGTGATTGTCTTCGCCTCGGCCGGTCTAGCAGTCATCCAAAAGACCGTTTTTGCGCGGGGATTTGAGGATTAGGGGATAAATTTTAGATAAAATCCCCAAATTTCCTAATCCCTGCTATGCCATCGCTGTTTTTAGGGCGACGGCTGAATAGATACATGTGAGCAAAAAATGGCCCGGTATCTGCGAAAGATACCGGGCCACAGAGCTATGTTGTGACGATAGACGTTAGCTTATACTTATGGTTGGACCGGGCATTTGAAATCGTTCTCCGGGACCCGAGTGATCGTCAGACCGCCGGCCGCTTCAGCGTCTAACACCTCAGCCTCCGAGGTTAGCATATAGGGGGTGACTTCATCATTCCAGGTGACGCTGTGGAAGGCCCATTGTCCGCCGTGGTAGCCCGTATCACCAGGCGCAACGGCAATGACGGCGCGTTGGTCGGGAACGACATACAGGTTATCTCGGCCTTCCTGCGGGGCCTCTGCCGGGGGAACGACCGTGCGGACCACTGCCCCTTCGTAGTATAATTCTCCGAATGCGGGGGGACCTTGTGGCCCTTTGGCCAGGGCCGGCGTCACCACTAAAGCGAGCATCGTCAATGCCACGAACAAAATTCCCAACTGTTTCAATTTCATTAGGTTCCTCCATCGAGTAAGACTTTTGTGAAATGTTGACCGGTCTGTTTTTCATGATGCGGGGATGGTCTTACGTTGGGGTTAAGAAAGGCTTACGATTTTCTTAACAAAACAGCGGCAATTTGTTCACTCTGTGAGGAGTTTGAAGGCTAAACGACGGCCCTGCCCTTGTTCAAAGGCCAGGGCAAACCACAGCCTGGTTAAGGCATCGATAACCGCTACCTGGTCAAGATTGCCGACATAAATTGGCCGTAAGCCGATGTCAGCAATTAACCGATGCACAGTTTCCTGCGCTTCCCCGGTATGGCCGCAGTAAAACAAATCTACCTGAGTACCACCCAGGCGGGGGGAGTCGAAATTTTCCCACCCCAACGAATTAAATGCTCGGAATAATTTGGCGTGGGGGGCTTGAGCTGCGATGTCATCGAGGCTATTTATCTCTGCCTGCTGGACTTTGTTGGTGGCGTCAATGATAATCTTGCCGTCAATCGCCTGGCCAAGCCCCTGAATGGTTTCCGGAACCGCGACGCCAGGGATGGCAAAAAGGATGACCTCGGCAGCGCCAACCGCGTCTGGTATGGCGGCTATTTTTGCCCGGCCACTCATCGTTTTCAACAACGACTGGTATTTGGGATCATTCTCGTTTCTCGTCGCAAAGGTAATGTCGTGGCCGGCTTTGGCCCACTTTTTGCCAAGTGTTGAGCCAATATTGCCGCTTCCAAAAATGGTAACTTTCAATTTTTCGCTCCTTGTTGAATTGTTCTGTTTTTGCTGGCTTATACGCCAAGCGCCTCAATAACCAATTTGGCTGCTGCTGCGCCGGAATATTGCTGTTGTCCGGTAATCAAACGACCATCACGAACTGCGTGGGGCTTAAAGGCGCTGTCAATGATAAAGTTCGTCTCAGAGAGTTTTTTGGCTTCCTCTTCTATCCAAAAAGGCTGTATTCGTTGTCCCACAAAGTTATCAGCAAATTGCTCTTCGGCATTGGCAAAGCCGGTCCAAGTTTTACCCTTAACCAGTAGCTTGTCATCCGATAGTTTGGTTTTGAGTAAAACGGAGGTGGCGTGGCAAACTATGGCCGTTACCTTGCCCGCCTCGTAAAAATCGGCTACAAACTGATGAAGTTCTTTGTCGTTATAAAATGTAACCATTGGCGACTGCCCACCCACCAGAAAAACGGCATCGTAATCGTCAATATTGACTTCATCAATGGCTTTTGTGTTTTTGATTTTCTCCATCAAGGCTGGCGTGTGGATAAAGCCCATGCTGATTAAATCGTGAGCCGAATAGCCGCTCTCATCGCGGGGGTCGCTCCAGGCATCCCCTTTTAGTTCCCCACCGTCGGGGCTAACAAACTCTACTTCATACCCTTTTTCTACAAATTCCCAGTAAGGATGGGTTAATTCCGCCCACCAAAAGCCAATAGGCCAGCCGGTTTGTTCAGAAATAGCGGGATTCGCCACAACCATTAAGATGCGTTTCGGTTTATCCGGGTTTAATATATCAATTGTTGCGCTCATCGTGCCTCCATATAAAGTATATCAGTAGGCAGCAATTCTCATTTTGGAGCCAGACCCTAAAGGTTTCGTCCCTGAAGGTTACTTGAAAGCAGCTTCGTCACCGTGAATCGACCACGTTTGGCCTGATCTATGGAAACCTTTAGGGTCTTGTTCGCTATAGTTAGAACTGCTGCTCAGCAGGTTTAATGTTTGACAGTTTATCATAATGATATACACTTGTGAAGTATGCACTTTTTTGGTATATAGTATCCAAAAGGAAACTATTATGGATCAATCAAATGGCAGAATACACATTTGCCCTGTCGAAACAAGTCTGGAACTGTTAAGCGGCAAGTGGAAACCCCGCATTTTATGGAAACTCTACCAACAGGAAGTGTTGCGGTTTGGCGAACTTAGACGTGCGTTGCCGGATATAACAGCCAAGATGTTAACGCAACAATTGCGGAAATTAGAAAAAGATGGGCTGGTTCAGCGAAAAGTTTATCCCCAAGTGCCGCCTAAAGTTGAGTATTCACTGAGCGAGTTTGGGCAGACGTTAAAACCAATCCTGGATATGATTGCACAATGGGGTACAGAAAATCACACCCATATTGTTACGGTCTTAAAACAATCAGGCACTGTTCAATCCAAAGAAGCAGCCTAACGTTACCTCCTCTCCCACCATCCCCGCCCTGCCTTGTCCTGAATAGCGGAGCGTATCGAAGCTATGTCCTGAGCTTGTCGAAGAAAGCGTGGCTCCTCCCCCAACCAGTGCTGTAAATCCATCCCGGCCAGGTGAATCCCGTTCGGGCCTTTGGCCCGATGGGACAGTGGCGTCGGGCATTGTGAGCCAACACCTCCAGCCACCATGCGGTGGCCTGCTCCCCCGGCGGGTCATCATCGAAGGCGACCCCACCTGGGGCAGCCGGGCCCGGGCCGTCAATACCACTCATCACCTCCCACAACTAATTGTTTCCGTTGATTTGTGTATAAATCCCGTTGTTTTCAGAATTGAATTTTTGGGACTAACCCTGTTATTATGACTTCAACACACCACAAAAATGGCGACAATTAGGCTTTAAATAAGGAGGCAAAAACAGAATGACAAAAAGACAAAAAAGATTCGAAGTTCTGGAACAGCGAGAAGTCAACCAGGATGGCTTCGTCGTAGAATGGCCCGAAGTCGGGATGATGGCTATGGGCAGTCCCAATGACCCCGACCCAAGTATCAAGATCGAAAATGGGACTATCGTCGAGATGGATGGCAAAGCCCGCGCAGACTTTGATTTTATCGATCTATTTATTGCTAACTACACCATCAACAAGGCCGTGACCGAAGAAATGATGGGCCTTGATGCGGTCGAGATAGCCCGGATGATTGTGGATATCAATGTCCCTCGGGCTAGAATCGTCGAAGTATTCTCTGGGCTGACTCCGGCCAAGATCGCGGCGGTGATGGATTGTATGAATGTCGTGGAAATGATGATGGGCCTACAGAAGATGCGGGCCCGCCGAACGCCTTCCACCCAGGCTCACGTGACCAACTTACAGGACAACCCGGTGCTGATGTGCGCCGATGCCGCTGAAGCGGGGCTGTATGGTTTCTCTGAAATAGAGACTACAGTGGCCGTTCCTCGTTACGCCCCTTTCAACGCTCTGGCTTTGTTGGTCGGGGGGCAGACTGGTCGGGGAGGCATCCTCAGTCAGGATGCTTTAGAAGAGGCCACGGAGTTACAACTTGGGATGCGTGGTTTGACCGCCTACGCCGAGACCGTTTCGGTCTATGGCACCGAACCGGTATTCGTAGATGGCGACGACACGCCCTGGTCGAAGGCATTTTTGGCCTCGGCGTATGCTTCGCGGGGTCTCAAGATGCGCTTCACGTCGGGAACCGGCGCGGAGGTGCAGATGGCCTATGCCGACGGCAAGTCTATGTTATACCTGGAGATCAAATGCGTTATGCTCACCAAAGGGGCCGGTGTTCAGGGTTTACAGAATGGTTCGATCAGTTGCATCGGGGTCCCGGCTGGCGTACCAGGCGGAATCCGGGCAGTGCTGGCCGAGAACCTGGTGACCACGTGCCTCGATCTGGAGGTCGCCTCCGGGAACGACCAAACCTTCTCTCACTCACCGTTCCGACGCACCGCCCGTACCTTGATGCAGATGTTGCCAGGGACCGACTTCATCTTCTCCGGTTATAGCGCCGTGCCCAACTACGACAATATGTTCGCCGGCTCGAATTTTGATTGCGATGACTATGATGATTATCTCGTCATCCAGCGCGACCTGAAGGTAGATGGTGGTCTGCTGCCGGTCGCCGAAGAGGATGTGATTGCGATTCGCAATAAAGCGGCCCGTGCCTTACAAGTCGTATTCGAAGAATTGGGGCTACCGCGCATCACCGACGAAGAAATCGAAGCGGCGACTTATGCTCACGGTAGTGAAGATATGCCGGAGCGTGACAAGGTTCAAGATACAAAGGCCGCTCAGGCGATGATGGAGCGGGGTGTGACCGGCGTGGATGTGCTTAAGGCTCTGGCCAAACATGGATTCACCGATGTCGCCAATAACATTCTGGGTGTTCAGAAGCAGCGAGTGTCCGGCGACTATCTGCACACCTCGGCCATCTTAGATCCCAACTTCAACGTCATTGCCGCAGTTAATGACCTTAACGATTATATGGGGCCTGGCACCGGCTATCGTTTGGAGGGAGAGCGCTGGGAAAAGATGGCCGCTATCAGGCAAGCTCTGTCCCCCGATGATATCTAAATCAACATTCATTATCGCCAGTAAGGAGTAGAAAATATGCCAGAAGTAATGGAAGCAAGTCCGGTCGTGGAAATGGAAATGCAAGAGTTGGGCGAAGCCACGGTGGGCACCGCCCCCAATGAAGTGGTGATTGCCCTGGCCCCGGCTTTTGGTGACAAATTGAGTCAACAAACAATTACCGGCCTGCCCCACGCGGCGGTGCTACGCCAGATTATGGCCGGTATTGAAGAACAGGGGGTGAAGGCACGGGTGGTTCGGGTCTGGCACACCTCTGATGTGGCCTTTGTCGCCCACCAGGGCGCTAAATTGTGTGGTTCGGGTATCGCCATCGGCCTCCAGTCGCGGGGCACTACGGTTATCCACCAACGGGATTTACAGCCCTTGCAGAACCTTGAGTTGTTCCCGCAAGCGCCGGTGATTGACCTGGAGACTTATCGGGCTATCGGCCGCAATGCGGCGATGTATGCCAAAGGTGATTCCCCGAATCCGGTTGCTCAGAAAAATGACCAGATGGCCCGTCCCAAATATCAAGCCATCTCCGCTGTCTTCCACATCCGCGAAACCAGTTATGTGAAACAGCGTGCCAAACCGGTCGAATTAGCGATCAAGTTCAAATAAACAAGGAGTTATCAACATGACAGATACAAAACTGAACTATACTGGTGATTATCCCTTGTCTGAAAAGCGGCCCGATTTGGTACAGACGGCGACAGGCAAGACGCTCGATCAAATCACCCTCGAGGCCATAATGAACGGCGAGGTCACGGCGGATGAGATCCGCATCACCCCGCAAACCCTGGAATACCAGGCCCAGATTGCCGAAAGTATCCACCGTCCACAGCTTGCCGCCAACATGCGACGAGCGGGTGAATTGACAAAAGTGCCTGACGAGCGCATCCTGGAGATTTACAACGCCTTGCGGCCTTACCGTTCGACCAAAGCCGAGTTGTTGGCCATTGCCGACGAACTGGAAAATCAGTACGGGGCTGAGGTCAATGCCGGCTTTGTTCGTGAGGCTATTCAGGTGTATGAAACACGTGGCCGACTAAAACCTGAGGAATAATTAGTAGACCGCAGCACCCTTCGATACAACCTCGTGCCTCGGTTTACTCAGGATGCGATTGCGGTCTACTGATAATTTTCTTGCCCATCAGGTTAGAAAGTGATAAAAATTTGAGCATCATCGCCGGTATAGATGTAGGAAACTCCACCACAGAAGTAGCCCTCGCTGAAGTTAGCGACACGGAACAAGGGCCTCGTTTTCTAGCTTCCAGCTTGGTTATGACCACCGGGATCAAAGGAACATTAGGTAATATTCCGGGTATCGTTTATGCGCTACAGGAAGCCACTAAAATGGCGGACCTAAATATCCGTGACTTGGATTTGGTTTTGCTCAACGAGGCTACGCCTGTCATTGGCGACGTGGCGATGGAGACCATCACCGAGACCATTATCACCGAATCCTCGATGATTGGTCATAATCCCGGTTCACCGGGCGGGCTGGGAATCGGGGTTGGCCAGACGACCCACATTCGGGACTTGGCGTCTGTCCCACCCGGAGAGCCGGTTATCGTTGTGGTGCCTCGAGGCTACGATTTCGAAGTTACCGCCTCACTCATTAGCCAGGCTATGGATGCTGGCGTGGACGTTCGGGGTGGGATTGTGCAGGCAGATGATGGCGTCTTGATTACCAACCGCCTGCCCAAAGTGTTGCCTTTTGTAGACGAGGTCAGGCTCATCGAGCGGGTACCGCTTAACATGCTGGCTGCCGTCGAGGTGGCCTCACAGGGACAGACAGTCCGCCAACTGAGCAACCCGTATGGCATTGCCACCCTATTCTCTCTTTCCCCTCAAGAAACAGTCCACGTCATCCCCATAGCCAAAGCACTTATTGGCCTGCGCTCGGCCGTTGTGATTCGGACGCCATCCGGAGATGTGCAAAGCCGCCGCATCCCGGCTGGCTCCCTCAAGTTAATCGGTGACAAACAAATGGTCACCGTCGAAATGGACCGTGGGGCAGAGGCCATCATGGCTGCCCTGGCCCAGGCTATGTGCTTGCTGGATGTTCAGGGCCAAGCGGGGACGAATGTGGGGGGCATGATCGAGCGTGTTCGCCAGACGATGAGTGATGTGACCGAGAAATCCCTGGCCGAGATTAAGATCCACGATGTGTTGGCCGTGGATTGCCTGGTGCCGCAGAAGGTGGCCGGCGGCATCGCTCAGGAATTTTCTATAGAGAACGCTACCGGACTGGCCGTCATGGTCGCCACTGACCGGCTATTGATGGAGCGCGTGGCCAGGGCTTTGGCCCAAGAGATCGGTGTCCGGGTGGAGTTGGGCGGCGTCGAGGCCAATATGGCTATGCTTGGCACCCTGACCACGCCGGGCATCGATGTCCCTCTGGCTATCCTCGACATAGGCGCAGGCTCTACCGATGCTGCCCTGGTTCGAAAAGGTAAGCCGGTACGCAGTATCCATCTGGCCGGGGCCGGCCAGATGACCACCTTACTCATCAAAAATGAACTCGGCCTGGATGACGAGGAGGTGGCCGAGCAAATCAAGCTCTACCCTCTGGCCAAGGTCGAGAGCTTGTTTCACATTCGTAATGAGGATAACACGGTACGCTTCTTCAAAGAGCCGTTGGACCCCCGTTTGTTTGGACGGGTGGCGCTGGTGACGGGGAATGGGCTTATTCCAATCCCGCTCCGACATTCGCTTGATCGTATCCGTGTTGTACGTCAGGAGGCTAAACGGAAAGTTTTGGTCTATAATAGCTTACGGGCGCTTGATTTTGTCGCGCCAGCCGGCAATATTCGCCTCTTGGATTTCGTGGCCATCGTCGGTCGTTCCGGGCTGGACTTCGAATTGTCGCAGATGCTGGTCAACAAATTGAGCGGTTTTGGTATCGTGGTCGGGACCGCCAATGTCCGGGGCAGTCAAGGGCCAATGAACGCCGTTGCCACCGGCCTGGTCCTGAGTTATTCTGAACGGCAACGGGCGGCATCGCATGGTTGATTACCAACAGAATCGCCCGCCCATTCACATCGCTGAGGCATATAATGATCGTCCGGCCATTCACGTCAGCCTGGCCGACGATGTGGATACGGATTTCTACCGGTGGGTAGAGGTGGGCGCTGAGGAAGAGGGTGTCCCTTGCCAGCAGTTTCCGGCCACCGAAACCGATGTGGTCTCCCTGGCTTATGCTGCGGCTCAGAGTTCACGCCTCGGTGTCGGGGTGGGCGTCACCCGCGACCAGATCGCTGTGCATGAATTTCATATGCCTGCTGTTCAGCCGGTGCTGACTTATGAAGTCAAAGATGAGGCCCGAAATGTCTGTCGGCTGGCCGGCAGCAACGCAGCACGCTTAGTGATCTGTATGCCCTTGCGCTTTTATGAGGAAGATGAATAAACGTTGTCACGAATGACTAATTTATTTAATGAAGGAGAAAGACCATGTCTACAGATATTACCCTAGATCAAGCCTTGGCTGTTATCGGGGCTGCTCGTCAGAAAGCAGAGGAGCAAGGCACCTTAATGGATATCGCCGTCGTGGATGCTGGGGCGAACTTGAAAGCGTTTGTTCGGATGGACGATGCTTTCCTGGGTAGCATCGACATTGCCATCAAGAAGGCTAAAACAGCTCGATTCTTCAATATGCCCACCGGCGATTTGGGAAAATTGGCTCAACCCGGAGAGCCTTTGTATAACATTGAGTTTTCCAATGGTGGATTAATTACCTTTCCCGGTGGATTGCTCCTCAAGAATAAGGATGGAGCCATTATCGGCGCGATTGGGGTCAGTGGGAGTAGTGTCGAGGATGATCACGAGGTCGCTTCAGCCGGGGCAGAGGCGCTATAAAATCAGTAGACCCAATTTTTGGTAGCCGAGGCATCCCCATGTCTCGGCGGGCGGGCATAGGGATGCCCACCCTACGGCAAATCTGGATGTACTGAGTATGTAAAAATAAGGGCTATCGCCGTCGATCAATGTGACTGGCGGTAGGCGGCCGGGGTCATACCGGTCTCCCGCTGGAAAAGGCGGTAAAAGTTGGTTGGGGTCTGGTAGCCAACCGCTTCAGCTACGGCGGCGATAGTCAGATCGGTCGTTCGCAGGAGTTTTTTGGCCTGTTCGAGACGTAACGAAGTTAAGTACTTGATATAGCTAACCCCTACTTTGGTCTTGAAGAGGGAGGCCAGGTGTGACGGACTTAAGTTAACAACGCCGGCGACTTCCTTAAGGCTGATATCGGAGCGGTGCTGGTTCTGATGGATATAGGTGATGGCCTGTTGAACGACATCTTTACTTTGAGTCACCACCTGAATCGCAGCCATCAACTCGGTCAGGCAGTTGAGGGTCCAGGAGCGTATCTCTGCCGCGCCAGGTAAGGGGGACAGCTCCCGTAGCTGGTGGTGTGAGAGATCAAGGATCTCGGCAACCGGCACGCCAGCATCAATAGCGGCACGGGAGAGGAGGGCCATGATCTCTACAAAGTGGTTATACATCGCTCCATGCGACTTCTCAGGTTGCCCCAATAGATAATCGACCATTGTGGTCATCAGCTTCAGGCTGGCTTGAGACTGACCAAGCCGGACGCTGTCCAGTAGATCACGTTCCAGTTGTAGAGGATAGGGGAGGTTTCTGTTGGCGTTTAGGGGGTGCAGATCGTCTATGTGAACCACGGTGTTTCCACCGTGGTGTGCCTTACGACGTTTGGCCAAGCTGGCTTCGGCATAGGAGCGTGGCACTGACTCCAGGTCTGGATAACATCGCCCCAGGCTAACCGTGACAGTCAAAGGTGTCTTAGTCTCAACAGCACGACGGATAATATGTCCCAACTCCCGCATCTGGTCAACGGCGGTCAACGCATTGTCAGTCGATATGATGCCGACCACCCGTCCAGGCTCGCTCTGTCCAATCAAAGAACGAGCTGGGTTGGCGACTGACTGGCGCACGATAGCCGTGAGCATACCGCACCAATGCCGCAACTCGTCTGCTCCGGTCGAATTAAAGCCATCAACATCGACCACAATAACTGCTGGCCAAGAGATGGTTTTGCCCAGTTGGTTCAAGGCCTCCGCGAGTAATCCCCGGTCGAGAACCAATCCAAAAACGAGATTCTTGACCAGGCTGTCCTCAATCATCGGCAACGTCTGTCGCAGACGATTCTGGACTTCCTCTGCCTCCAGGTCCCTTTGTCGTTCCTGGTCAATTTGGGCCTGTACCTGCAAAAGCGTAGCCACCAGTTTGGCCGGACGGACCGGTTTCAGTAAATAATCTGCCGCCCCCAACTTAAGCGCCTGTTGAGCCAGGGAAAATTCATTATGCGCTGTGAGCATAATAACCTTGGTGGCAGGGTGTTCGGTGCAAATGGCTGCCGCCGCCTGTAGTCCATCCAGGCCCGGCATCTTGACGTCCATCAAGACGATATCCGGCTGCATCTGGCTGGCCAGACTGACCGCCTCCTGGCCATTACAGGCTTCAGTGACCGGATGCAAGCTCATCAACTTTTCACGAGCCACAAGCTGGGCCACAGTGGAACGAACAATAGCCATATCATCAGCAACCAATAGACCGGGCATGTTCTTTTCCTTTTCACCCTATAACCAGTTTTCGCTGCAAAACGCCGTAGCTGACGCATCCCAATGCGTCCGGCGAGGCATAGGGATACCCTCGCCTACGTTTTGCACCAGAAACTAACTACGGATTGGCAAAAACAGCAAAATCCGGGTACCACATTTAGAACTACTTTCAACCCGAACGAAAGATTTGTCCCCATATTCTCCCATTAGCCGTTGGATAACATTTTGCAACCCCAGGGAAATTCGCCCCTCATCATTATCGGTGAAAGTGCGGGAATTAATAGATTTCACAATGTCCATATCCATACCAGGACCATCATCCAAAACTTCAAGCGACATCCCCGTGGGCCGGCGCGAGGCCCGAATCTGGACGGTCACAGGACGAGGCAGGGGTTCGACAGCATGGATTATCACATTCTCCACTAAAGGCTGAAGCAGCATACAGGGTATCTGTACCTGACGCAGGGAAGGCTCGATGTCCATCCGAACCTTGAGCCGTGATCCAAAACGCAGCGTTTGGATCGTCAGATAACGCTCGAGCATATCTAGTTCCTGATCGAGTGTCACCATAAGGGCTATATTTCGCAGGCTGTAGTGCAGAAGATCGCTTAGACAATAGGCAATCTCTTCGGTCTGGGACGCATTTTCTTGAATGGCCGTATAGCTGATCAGGGTTAGGGAATTGAAAAGGAAATGCGGGTTGATCTGTGTTTCCAGAGCCCGTAACTGGGCGCTATGTAGGGCGGCTTGCAAGGCTGCTTTCTCTTGCATTTCTTCGAGCAGCTTGGTTTGTCTAAAACTAGCTACGCCTATCTCGGCAATATGGTTGGCCGTCAGACGAAGCATTTCAACGGCGGCCTCGAGCCGCTCCCAGGGCACGGATGGGATTTCCTGAGTAGCTTCGACCAATTCATCGCGAGGTATCCTCAGATCGGCATTCCGCTCAATAATCCGTTCGATAAATTCTTCCTGTGAATCTGAGGGAATAACCTGTCCACATAGAACGGACCCTATATGCTCCCCCTCGATGACAATTGGGGCGGCAACATCCACCAAACCGGCGTGACAAATATAGCTCTGTGACCGGCCCGATTTGTAGGATTCAAGCCCTTGTACGGCATCACACTCCCAGCATCTGGCTCGACCACGCCCGGTCGAACGGATCAAATGACAAAAGGGCACGAATTTACTCTTGCGCGTAATAGGTCTGCCCCCTTTGTTCACGGTCACAGAGGCGAAGCCCATAGCTTGAGCAAAAGTGTCTTGAATACGTTGCAACGTCGTAATGTCAACGACATCTTCAAGATGAAGATTTTGGATATGCACCATTGGCTGAGACATCAGAAAACTCCACGCTTATCGAGCAATAAAAAAAGCAACCATAATTATTTATGGTTGCTCCCTTTCCGCGAAGGCACAATCCATTGCTTGAGCAAAGATGGGGGACCTGGCTCGGCTAAACCCAGAGATCAGATCACAGATTGGGCATCGCTTTTAGTTTGCTTGCTATCTGTAATTGATCTGAGCTTACCCTCACAGTTGCGGGACAGCGCCGGAGTCCTTGCCCAAAACAGGCAAATCACCTGGCTTCACCCTCAACCTCCCATCACCCAGAGACGCCGATGAGAGATGCATCTTTGCTCATAATACCTATGACCAATCATAGATATTATTTTAAGACTCATTGGTATGTAAGTGGGTGTATTTTAGCCGGTAAGTTAAGATTAGTCTCAATCTATAACATGATCCACCCCATTTGTCAAAAGTGGTCACTAATAATTTGCTCAAACACTGGCCGACTGGACCTATCTTTGAATGCTTGAAGCGCTGATTTGTACAATCCCCAACTCATTTATAAACTAAGCCCGCTGGATGATAGTTGTAGGATTTATCGAAACGCTACGAGGAGAAAGATGGAAAATATTACCGCAACATTGCAAAACCTAATCGTCACCTACGGCCTGAATTTGCTGTGGGCCATCATCATTCTGATTATCGGCTATTGGGCTGCCGGATTTATGGCCGGGCTGGCTCGCAAAGGGCTTGTTCGGGTTAATGTAGACAAAACCATCGTCAAATTCACCGGCAATTTGACCTATTATGCCATTATAACTTTTGCCGTGTTGGCCGCTCTGGGCCGGCTGGGGGTGCAGACGACCTCGATCATTGCCGTGGTCGGGGCGGCCGGGCTGGCGATAGGGTTAGCGTTGCAGGGCGCGTTGGCCAATTTTGCCGCCGGGGTCATCATCCTGCTCTTTAGACCGTTTCGGATCGGTGATTTTGTCGATATTGCGGACATCTCCGGCACAGTCGAAGACATCCAAATTTTCAGTACCATTCTTGTCACCCGCGACAACAAAACAGCAATCATTCCGAACGGACAGATCACGGCCGGGAATATCATCAACTATTCCAAAAAGGGTGTTTTGCGGGTCGATCTGGTATATGGCATTGGCTATGGGGATGACATCCTGAAGGCCAAGAGGATTTTAGAGGAGATTGTGACGACCAACGAAAAAGTATTGCCAGACCCCGCCCCCACCGTTGCCGTTCACGAATTGGCCGATAGCAGCGTCAATTTTGCCGTCCGGCCCTACGTCAACGTTCGGGATTATTGGAGCATCCACTTCAGCTTGACCGAGGCCATCAAGTTGCGCTTCGATGCCGAAGGCATCTCCATCCCCTTCCCGCAGCGGGATGTGCATCTGTTCAAGCAGAGCGACGGTTGAGCGGAACGTGTTGCTGAAAAATTATCGTGTCGTTGTTCAACCCAACGGCTGCCCCTGCTTCCGCAAAATCTCCCGCCGGGAGACGAAATTGGAGGCCAGATGGAGGCCCAGGCGGTAGGGGTCCCGGCTGTTGGTGCGGACATCGAGGGCGCGGTTGAGGATGGAGCCGACCCGGTTGAAGTGGCGGCGGGCGCGGAAGCAGCCCTCGGTCAGTTGGTCGGGCGTCATACCCCGGGGCCGGAAGGTGGCCTGGCCATAACGATAGCTCGGATCGAGCCACCAACGGTCGTAGAGGAGCCGCCCCTCGGCCCGGAGACGGTCATACAGTTTGGCCCCCGGCATCGGCGTCAGCGGGTTGAAGTTGGCCAGGTAAAATTTGGAGCGCAGGGCAAACTCCAGGCTGATGTCGAACGAAGCGGGCGTGTCCCGGTCGTAGCCAAAGACAAAGGTTCCGTAAATCATAATCCCGTGATCCTGAAATTTTCGAACCGAGGTGGCGTAGTCGCCATGCTTGAGATTCCATCGCTTCTTCATCTGGGCCAGGTTACCGGCATCGAGCGACTCAAAGCCGACGACGGCGGTGGTGCAGCCGCTCTTTTCCAGCAGGGTGAGCAATTCCTCATCGTTGGCGATGTCGATGCTGATCTGGCAGGACCAGCGAATGTTGAGGGGAATCAAGGCCCGGAACAGGGCTTTGGCTTGGGGGACGTTGACGAAGATGTTGTCATCGACCAGGAAGATGTGCTTCCGGTTGAGCCGTTCGATTTCGGCGACCACCTCGGCCACCGGATGCTGGCGGAGATGGCGACCATAGAAGGCGTGGATTGAGCAAAATTCACAGGCGAAGCGGCAACCCCGGCCATACTGCACCAGGGCAGCGGGCGCGTACCGTTTCCCGGCGAAGATGCCCCGCTCCGGTCGCAACCCTCGCAACGGGGGATACTCCGTCTGGCGATAGCAGGGCCGTAGCCGTCCCCGGCGGGCATCAGCCACCACCTGCGGCCAGACTCCCTCCGCGTCGCCGATCACCACCGCATCGGCATAAGCGAGCGCCTCCTCCGGTAGAAAGGTGACGTGGTAGCCGCCCATCACCACCGGCACGCCCCGCTGCCGAAACTCGGCAGCAATCTGATAGGCGCGGCGGGCGTTGTAGGTCTCCACAGTCAGGGCGACCAGGTCGGTCGGCGCGTCGTAAGGGATGGCCTCCAGCCGCTCATCGACCAGCGTCGTCGCCACATCCGGCGGCGTCAACCCGGCCAATATCGCAAACACGAGCGGCTCCATGGCGTCGTTGGAACGCGCAGCCTGCATGTTGGGGCGAATGAAGGTGATTTTCATATCAACTCATCGGCCGGCCAGCCCCACGCTCTGGCCCAGCCGCCAATCACAATGGTAATAATCCTGTAGATGGTAAGCGTAGAAGCGGTAGCCGAGGTTGGCGGCCAGGGAGAGGGGCAGTTGTAGCCGCGAACCGAGCAGCCGTCTGGCGATGGAGCCGTAGCTGTAGCTCTTTTTCCAGGCCCATTCGGTCTGGCGCAGCAGGGTGTCGGGATCGAGGCGATGGGGCTGGTAGACGACGTGTTGGCCGTCATACAGCTCCCAATTTTCGGTCAGGATGCGCCCCTGCTGTTTGAGCTTGCGGAAGAGGGGCGTGCCGGGGAAGGGGGTCAGGATAGCGTAGCGGGGCAGGTCGATGGCGGCGTCGAGGACAAACTGGACCGTTTCGACGAAGGTGTCGGTCGTGTGGTTGTCGAAGCCGAAGACGAACGTGCCCTGAATGGCGATGCCCCGGTCGTGGAGCCGCCGGACGACATCCTGGTAATCCCGGCGCTGGTTGAAGCCCTTCTTTGTTTCGGTCAGGGCCGCCTCGGACAGGGTCTCAAAGCCGATGAGCAAGCCCCGGCAACCGCTCCGGGCGGCTAAATCGAGCAGCTCCTCGTCCCAGGCGATCATCGTTGTGGCCAATCCCCCCCAGGTGATGTTGAGGGGAATGAGCGCCGCGAACAATTCTTTCGCGTAGTCAATATCTGCTATCAAATTCAAATCGAGAAAAATCAATCGTTTGGCCTTCATCTGCCGGATGTCGGCCACAACGTCGGCGATGGGTTGTTGGCGGGGGCGGCCCCAGGCGGCAGGCACGACGCAAAATTCGCAGGGATGGATGCAGCCCCGCGTGGCCTCGATGGTGTGGCTGAGGACGTAGCGACCGCCGGGCAGCAAATCGCGGCGGGGGCGGGGCCGGTTGGCCAGGCTCAAATCGGGGGCCTGATCGTAGCGGGGTTGGAGCCGCCCGGCGACGAAATCCCGCAGCAGTTGGGGCCAGGTATCTTCGGCATAACCGACAACGACCGCGTCGGCGTGGCGGGCCGCCTCCTCCGGCATCAGGGTCGGATGGACGCCGCCCAGCACGACCGGCAGCCCGCGCCGCCGGAAATGGTCGGCCATTTCGTAGGAGCGGGGGGCGCTGCCGGTGATGGCACTGATGCCGACCAGATCAGCCTCGGCCTCCAAATCGACCGCTTCGATGCCCTCATCGACGAGCGTTACCTCGGCATTCAGCTCAGGCGGAATCAGCGCGGCCAGGGTGGTCAGGGTCAGCGGGGCGTACCGCAGCGATTTTTTCCAGATGCCGGAGCGGTGGCGATAGAGCGGCCCTCTGGGGGAGATAAGCAGGATGCGTAATTTAGGGTTGGCGGTGTGAACCGGCGACGTTGGCATAGACAATAGGCCCCTTACGGTAACGATGGATAGATCAAGAGTATACCAGAAAAGGGCCGATCTGTGCCAAATTAGGCAAACGTCCGTAAAGCGTAAGGCCGTTGTAAAATTTAAATGATCCCAACGTTGGATGATGAGTCCGTGGTCAGTTGCAAAGGACAAAGGACAACTGACCACTGACTCAGGACAACTGAGCCCAAGCTCAGATTTTTGGGATGATTATTTTTCTGGCACTGCCTTACCCGGAGGTGTCCAGCGCCTTGTAAACTTGAAGTTGTTGATGATCCGGCGTATTTTCCGATGTATTTTCTGACATATTTTCTGAGGAGAGGAGCATAATAGGCAGCGGTTTCGTTTTCAGCGTATCGGGCTTATCCTCGATGGTTGTTGCGGGGGATGGCTGGCGACCGGTCAAACGTTGTAACAGGCGTAGGCTGCGTTGAATGACCGACGTTTTGGGCTGGGGTTGGTTCATAGTGGCGCTCCTTCGAAATTTGAGGGTGTTTGTCTAAAACTTTTATACGTCGATGCCCCCGAAACCCTTCACTCAATAAAACGTAAAACGTGAAACGTAAAGCCTACGCATGGGACAAAGATGTTACGTTTTTCGTTTTACGCTTTACGGATCTGTGTACTACACAAAAAAACAGAGCGGCCACGCTGCCGCTCTGTTACTATAAATTGAGGCGAAGTTGGAGAAGTCCGGTGTCGTCAGGTCGTCGTCAAGTCGTAGGTCGGGGTTGTCCGAAGTCGTTGTTGTAGTCAAGATGCTGCGTGATGGTCAGGTGTGGCCTCAATTTAATGTATGGATAACAGGCGTGACGATCATTCCTACCGGCCAATCGTCACGCCTGGTGATTTTGGTTACTCCCCTAATGTCGTGTGAATGACATCTTCCGGGTAGATGCGGTAATCAATGCCGGTGTCGCTCTCGTTGCTGACCCGCAGGAAGTAGCGGTTGTGGGCCAACACGTAGCCGTTCCAGATGAACTCGCCAGTTTTGGGGTTGCCGTCCCGGCTGATGACGTTGCCTCGGCCAAAGGGGACGATGTTGAAGCGGTTATCCGGGGCCCACTCGGCCAGGGCGCTCTCCTCGAAGATTTCAACGTTGATGTCGCGGATACGGTTGCCATCATCCGGGGTGAAGATCATCGTGAACGTGGTCTCGATAGCTCCGGTATCTTCGACATCCCCTCGGCTAAAGACGTACCACCGTTCCTGGTTCGGATCGAGCGTGTCGTCAGTGACTTTGACTTCCAACTCGATGGGATTGCTGGGGGCCAGACCGGGCGCGGCTTGTAGCGGCGGTTGGGGCGGGGTCGGTTCGCCCAGCTCCGGGCTGCGGACATCGCCGGTATAGAGCCAGTAATCCATCTCGACATCGGTGCCGTTGAGAACCTGGACGAAATACTTATCGTTGTCCAGCACCCAACCCTGCCAGAAGCGTTCGCCGGTGTCCGGGTTCGTATCCCGATGGACGACGCTGCCGGCCCCGATGTTGTTAATGTTGGTGTTGTCATCCGGGGTCCAGGCCCGCACACCCTCTTCGGTGTAGACGTTGAACACCATATGGCGCAAGCGGTTGCCATCTTCGGGCGTCGTAACCATCGTCAGGGCCATTTCTTCGAACGTTTCTTTGTCGAAGTCGGTGCGGGAGAAGCTGTACCACCGCTCCTCATCCGGTTTCAGGCTGCCTTTGTTCAGGCCGATCTTCATCTCCATCGCGGAGTCGGGGGCCATGCCGGGGGCAAAGACCGGGCGGGGTTGGGGAACCGGGGTCGGGCCGAGTTGCGGATAGTAAATATCCTCATCATACAGCCAATATTCGATCTCGGCGTCGGAGCCGTTGTTGACGGCCAGGAAGTAGGTTTCGCCCATATTGACAAAACCGCTCCAGGTATTTTCGATGGTGTTCTCATCCCGGTCCCGGTCGATCAGCGTCCCGGCCCCGAAGTTATCGAAACTGTCAATCTCGCCCCGCTCCGCCTGCTCTAACGCTCTGGAGGAGTAGAGTTCAAAATTGACGTGATGGCGGCGGTCGCCGTTGTCGGGCGTGGAGAACATGGTGTAAGTCAACTCTTTGACCTGCTCTTTGCCGGTCGGGTCGGTATGCTGAAAGCTGTACCAATGGGTCGTGTTGGGGGGCAACGTTCCTCGGTTGAGGCCGGCGGTCAGGGGTTCGGCATTCGCCGGGTCCTGGCCGAGGTTGTCCGGTTCGACCGGCTCGGCAGCGACCTCCAACTGGGGCGCGGCTGCCTCAGACTCCGTGGGGGTTTCTGCGCTGTCGCCCAGATCGTAATTGCGGACGTTGTCATTAAAAATCCAGTAATCAATCGGGAAGTCACTCTCGTTATAGACCTGGACGTAGTAAGTTTTTGGGCCAAACACCCAGCCGTTCCAGAGATACTCGCCGGTTTCGGGGTTGCCATCCCGCGAGACGAGGTTCCCGGTTCCAAAATTGGCCATCTTACTGGTGTCACCCTCAAAATAGAGTTGGATCTGATCCTCTTCAAAGATGGTGAAGCCGATATATTTGGTGCTGAAGCCGTTGTCGGGGGTAAAGACCATCGTCAAAGATTTTTCGATCTCGACCACTTCCCCACCGGGGGTGGGCGTAAATTTGTACCAGTGCTGTTCGCCGGGGTCGAGATGCCCTTTGGTCACGTCTCCCGTCAGTTCGGTGGCCGAGGTGGGGGAGACGCCTTCAGGCGCGGCGGCGTTGGTGGTCAAAAAGACCAACAACCCGGCGGCCACGGCAAAGATACCGGCCAGGAGAAACAGCATGTGCTGTATGGATGTGGATTGGTGATTGGTTTGAGGTGTCGTCATAGGTTCTCTCCATCTGCTCAAAATTTTGGCCCCAGCGTGAGAGGAGATTAAGAAGTTGTTTTCACGCGGGCCGTATGGTAAGGGATACTTACATTTTTTAAGGTTCAAACAAGCTCAAAGGAATAAAATCATTATTCCCAAAGGAACGTTCCTGTTTCCTACGGTTGGTTGTATGTAAGGCCAGTATATCAAGAGTCTGGGTGATTGTCGGTTAGGGTAGGTTGGCAAAAGTTGGGAAAATAGAAATTTACCACAAATTAGGGTATAATCATCCTGGTTCAAACCTGACATAAAATGCCGAGGCAACTGTGGCGACAACCCTGCGAGACCTACTGCTCAGAACCTACGAAAATCTGCAAATTCTGGAAGAGCGCAAAGCCAAACAGGGCGGCAGCGTCGAGATCAAGCTGCTCAACGAAATCGAGGATCACCGGACGGCGATTGATTTGATCGAGGCGGCGTTGGGCCACCCCCAGAGCGAGCGGAGTATCGCCGAGCTGAAGCAGGCGTTGCGCCCGCTGTTGGTGGCCAGCAATGTTGAGCATATCAGCCTCGATGCGCTTGAGCCGGAGAAGCCGCCGCTCCCTTACGAGCCGGAAATGGTTTTGATCCCGGCCGGGCCGTTTACAATGGGCAGTCAGCCCGGCCCAAACATCCCCGCCGACGAACTGCCGCCCCACGAGGTGACGCTGCCGGCCTACGCGATTGGTCGCTATCCCATCACCAACGGCCAATACGCCGAGTTTATCCGGCAAAATCCTGAGCAGGCCGTGCCCAAACGGGCCGGATGGTTTCTGCGGGAACCGCCGGGTGATAAAGTGACCCACCCGGTGGTGGGCGTCGATTGGTATGATGCGCTGGCTTACTGCGCCTGGTTGAGCGAGCAGAGCGGGCGAGCCTACCGGCTACCGACCGAGGCCGAGTGGGAAAAGGCCGCATCCTGGGCCGAGGGGGTGAAACGGCGCTATCCCTGGGGCGAGGCGTGGCAACCGGCGCGGTGTAACAGCGGCAGCCGGGCTACGACCCCGGTCACGGCCTACCCGGATGGAGCCAGCGCCTACGGCTGTTATGATATGGCCGGAAATGTGCAGGAGTGGGTCAACACCTTGTGGGGCGCTGATCTGCTGGAGAGTGACTATCCCTACCCTTACCGGGCGGATGATGGCCGCGAAAATCCGCAGGCCGACCGGCATTTGTATCGGGTGTACCGCCTGCACCGGGGCGGGGCCTTCCGGGACCTGCCCCCGAATTTACGCTGCGCCGCCCGGGGGGCGTCCGACCCCGACAGCAAATTGCGCTGGCGGGGCTTTCGCGTGGCCCGTGACCCCTAATCTCAGTAGATCCAATTTTAGTAGCAGCGGCATCCCTATGCCGTTGCGGGCGGGCATAGGGATGCCCTGCCTCCTCAAACTGTGATTTACTGAATATTGGAGACAGCAAGCTATGCCGAGAATCAGAACCGGCCAAAGAAAAGTAACCAGAACTTGGCAGCAAACCATCATCGAGCGCATCAGGAGCGGGCGGGCCGTCCCGTTGATTAGCAACGTGGTCAGCAATGACCTGGTGTTGGGTAGCCATCAAATGGTGATCGACGACTACGCCCACTACACCAGCTACCCGCTCGGTCAAAGTGACGATTTGCCCGATATGGCCCAATTCATCAGCGTCATCGATGAAGGCTTGACCGATCCTCGCGTGGTCAAAGAGGATTACATCAACTTCATTAAAAACAAAATGTTCGATATTGCCGAAACGAACGGCGTGCCGCCGGATGTGTTGGTGGAGCTGGAGGAGGAGTTTGATGATATTACCTTCTCCGAATTTTCCGAACGGCTCGGCTACCCCCGCATCGAGAATGGCGATTTAGACCCCCTGCTCATCCTGGCCCATTTTCCGCTGCCCATCTACCTGACCACCAGCTACCATAACTTTATGGAGGTGGCCCTCGAACGGGTCGGCAAGCGGCCCCGCACCGAAATCTGCCGCTGGCACAAGGGGTTGGATGGCATCCCCTCCGTCTTCGAGAATGATTACCAACCCAGCCCGGAGGAGCCACTGGTCTACCACCTGCACGGCTTCGATGCCTACCCCGGCTCGCTGGTCCTGACCGAGGATGATTATATGGAGTTTCTGGTGGCCATCTCCCAGAATGTGGGCCGGGGAACCGACCCCATCCCGCTCCGGGTGCGCCAGGCGATGGCCGACTCGTCGCTGATCCTGCTGGGGTATGATCTGCGCCGCTGGGATTTTCGGGTTCTCTTCTGGGGGTTGATTAAACCGCGCCCCCTGCAACAAACCAGCGTTTCCATTCAACTGGAGATGAGCGCCATCGAAAAGCAATATCTGCAAAAGTATCTGAATGAATTTGAGTTCCAGGTGTATTGGGGGAATGTCCACCAATATACGCAGGAACTCCGTACCGCATTAGAGGGTTAACCGATGAACGCGCCTGACAGCTACAGGGCCTATTTAATTCTACAAGAGAGCGGTCAACAGTACCCCCTCGACCCGGAACTGACCACGATTGGCCGGAAAAGCGGCAACAGTATCGTCCTCAACGAGGATTTGAAGGTGTCCCGTCACCACGCCACCATCAGCCGGGATGGGGAGGCTTACATCCTGCACGATGTCGGCAGTGCCAACGGCACCTTTGTCAATGACCGGCGCTTGACCGAACCCCACACCCTGGCGGCGGGGGACATCATTCGGATTGGTGCGAGTAGGTTCGAGGTTCACCTGGTGGATGAGGAGACCGAGCCAAGCCTGTTACCGCCCGTGATCGAAGCCGGGGGCGGGCCGACCCCAGCTACCGCTGAGACCGGGGAGCTTGAGACCCTGCCGAATCCCCCCTCTGATTTTGGGATCACTGCCGCCACCACCGAGGCCACCCAACTCGTCAGCGGCGAGAACCCCTACGTCGGCCCCCGCACCTTCACCCAGGAGGAGGCGGATCGCTTTTTTGGCCGGGAGCGGGAGGCCCGCGAGCTGGTTTCCCTGATTATCTCCAACCGGCTGGTGCTGTTTTATGCCCAATCCGGGGCGGGCAAAAGCTCGCTCATCAACGCCCGGTTGATCCCCAACCTGCGCCAGGCCGGGAAGGCCGTGCTGCCCATTGGCCGGGTCAGCGGCGCTCTGCCGGAGGGAGTAACCGGGGTGGAAAATATTTATCTTTTCAACCTGCTCCTCAGCCTCGATGAGAGTGACGGTGACGCCCGCCGCTTCACCGAGATGACGCTGGCCACCTTTCTGCAACATTTGACCAGCCTGGATGGCAAACATTACTTTTATGATGAGGCCATCGAAGAAGAAGTCGCCGCTGAGGATGAGTTCGAGGATCTGACCTACATCCTGATTATCGACCAGTTCGAGGAGATCATCACCACCCACGCCGAACGGTGGCAGGAGCGGGAGCAATTTTTTGAACAACTGGCCGGGGCGATGGAGGCTGATCCGCTGTTGTGGGTGGTCTTGAGCATGCGGGAGGATTACGTGGCCGCCCTCGATCCCTATATGCACCTGATGCCGGATCATCTGCGGGCCCGCTTTTATATGCAGCGGATGACGTATGACGCCGCGCTGGAAGCGGTGGAGAAGCCTGCTCTCAAATTTGGCCGCCCCTTCGCGCCGGGCGCGGCTGAAACGTTGGTCGATAATCTGCGCCAGATTCGGGTCGGGGGGCAAACGCCGGGCCAGATCAGGACACAGCCGGGCCAATTCGTCGAGCCGGTCCAGTTGCAGGTGGTCTGTTACCAACTGTGGGAAAATCTAAAAAATCGACCGCCGGGACCGGTCACGGAGCGGGATTTGCGGGAATTGGGGGATGTCGATGAGGCGCTGGCCCAATTTTACGAACACGCCCTGGCCGAGGTGATTGACAGGACCGGCGTCTCCGAGATCGAACTGCGGAACTGGTTCGAGACGGAGCTAATCACCGAAATCGGCACGCGGGGCACGGTCTATCGGGGGAAACGGGAAACCGGCGGCATCCCGAATAAAGCCGTTGACCAACTGGTCAACCATTTCCTGCTCCGCTCCGAAGCCCGGACGGGCGGGACCTGGTACGAACTGGTTCACGACCGTTTCGTGACCCCGATTTTGCAATCCAACCAGGCCTGGCGGCTGGAGCAGCCGCTCATTCAACTGGCCCAGGATTGGAAAGAGTCGGAGCGTAGCCCCGGCAAACTCATCGGCGGGCAGACGCTCGACGATGCGCTGGAGAGTAACTGGCGCGGCCTGGGGCCGTCGGTCGAAGAGTTTCTGGCGGCCAGTCAGGCCGCCCAACGGCGTAAAGAAGAGGCCGAGCGGCGGGAGAAGGAGCAGCAGCGACAGCGAGAGCTGGAGCAAGCAAAAGCCCTGGCCGAAAAGCAGCAGGAGTTGTTGACCGTCCAGAGCGAGGCCAATGAAAAGCTGCGCCGCCGGGCCTGGCTGCTGGGGGCCTTTGTGCTGGCCGCCGTGGCTATGGCGGCGTTTGCCATTACCTTTGGGCTGTGGGCCAATCAGAGCGCCACCGAAGCGCGTGACGCCCGCGACATCGCCCAGGAGCAGGCCACCGCCGCCGCCGCCAACGCCAACGAGGCCCGTATGTTGCTAGAAGCCCAAAAAGCGACCCAGACGGCGATGGCCGAAATGGATATGATGGATGAAGAGCGGGCCATGTTGGCCCAGGAACTCGACGCCACCGCCACCAGTCTGGAGGCGACCGCCACCGCCGCCGCCGAGGCTGAAATGGGGGCGATGCGGACGGCCACCGCCCAATATGCCCCGGACACCCCGACCTGGACGCCGCCCCCCCCGACCCACACCCCCACCGGAACCTTCACTCCCCCCCCGACCGACACCCCGACCCCGACCCCGACCATCACCCCCCCGCCGACCCCCAACAGCGCCGCCACCGCCACCGCCGAGGCCCTGGCCGCCGAGATCAGTGAGTTGCGCCAACAGCAGCAAGATTTGGCCGCCCCGCTCCCTGTCGAACTGTCCGAGTCCGGCTGTATGCCCGAACCGGAGGGGGCCTTTGCCGACATCTGGGCCGAGTTTCAGGGGCGGCTGGGCTGTCCGCTCCAGGCCAACCCTGTCGGCGGCAACTTTGCCGAACAGCCCTTCCAGCGGGGGGTTATGTTCTGGTCCCAAATTTTGGAACTGTTCTTCGTGCTGGAGGGCAACGTGGCCCAGGGAACGTGGCAGGTGTTCACCAAAGCGCAGGTGGAGGGCTTCAATCCTGAAGGTTTGGAGCAACCGTGCCAGATCGAGACACCACCCGGTCTGGTGCATCCCGTCCGGGGCTTCGGCTCGATCTGGTGCGCCAATTCTGACATCCGGGAGGCGCTGGGCTTTGGGATGCAGCCGGAGTATAGCGCCCAAAATAACCAGGTTCAGGAGTTTGAGCGGGGCTATATCATCAGGGATAGTCGTGACC
>CAZWZZ010000002.1:0-32153 GCA_964638395.1 uncultured Caldilineaceae bacterium | reverse complement strand
GAAAAATGGTCCCAGGCTTTCTAAATATTGGGAGGTTTGCTTGGTTTTTCGCATGGCCTGAATAACGGCTGACAGCGGATACAGTTCGCCGCCCAGAACGCCGATGACGAAATCGTTATCGTTTTTATCCAGACCAAAGCAGGCCAGGCGAATGTCGCTGGCGTAGCCGGCCCGGCCAAAGGTGAAGCCGATACCGCCATGCTCGCGCAGAATTTTCTGCTGCTCCTGCTCCGACAGTTGCTCGAAGGTCCCGGAGCGGCGCAGCGGATACCAGACGGCCCACGGCTGTTGCGGATCGACGACCCGCTGCCGGGGGCGGCTGATGACGGTCCGCTCCAAATCATCCTCATACCCAATGGCGTAGGTGCGGCCCAACATCGTATACTCCGGCTTGGGCGTCAAGTCGCTAAACGGGGGCCGGTTGAGCAACTGCCGCAGCTCGGTCACGAAGAAATCCGGGTCTTCGCTGATGGCGACCAGCCCGACGCCTCGCGGGTCGTTGATGTCTGCGTAGAGTGTGCCGACCACGCCCGCCGTTTCCAGAGCTTCTATCAGCGGCCCGGCGTTCGGACAGTCGCCATAGGCCAACAACTGCATAAAGAGCCGTCCATCAAGATATAACGGCTCTCCCTCTTTACTCTTCCCTTTTTCTCGTAAATCAAGTTTGAGATTTTCTTGCATGGTTACTCTCCATTTTTATATCGCCAGCGCCGGTTCTTTTTGATCTCGCTGCGCCGCCGTTTTTCGGCCAGGCGGCGCTCTTTGGCTTTGCGGGAGGGTTTGGTCTTCCGTCGGCGGCGGGGCGGGGTAGCCGCCTCCTCGATCAGGGCCACCAGCCGTTCGATAACCTCCTGCCGGTTCCGCTCCTGGCTGCGGTGGCGACGGGCCGTCAACAGCAGGACGCCCTCCTTCGTCAAGCGGGAGCCGGCCAGAGACATCAGCCGGGCGCGGACCTTGTTGGGCAACGATGGGGAGTGGGCCACATCGAAACGCAGTTGGGCCGCTGTGGAAACCTTGTTGACATTTTGTCCCCCCGGCCCCGCCGAGCGCACAAAGTCCAACTCGATTTCATTTTCATCAATCGCAATCGTCGGGGTTATACGTATCATCGTCTTGGCTGAAACGGCCAGTCCTAGCCTGGCCTATCCTATCCTATCCTGTCCTATCTTATCCTATCGAAACGGCCCCGGTGGTTTTGGGATCGAACCCATCCGACCACCGGGTGGCCGCGTCATATTTGGCTTGACGCAGAACAACGTCGCTCAAGTCGGCCCCGCTCAGATTGGCCCCGCTCAAATCGGCCCGCCGTAAATCAGCCTCGCTCAAATCAGCCCCACTCAAATCAGCCCCACTCAAATCGGCTTCCACAAAATCAACCTCGGCCAGGTCGGCCCCCACCAGGTTGGCCTCGCTCAGATTGGCCTCGCTCAGGTTGGCCCCGACCAAATCGGCCCCGCTCAGGTCGGCCTCGCTCAGGTCGGCCTTGCTCAAATTGGCCTCGATCAGATCGCTGCCGTTCAAATCAGCCCCGCTCAGGTTGGCCCCGGCTAAAATAGCCCGGCGCAAATCACCGCCGCTCAAATCAATCTGGCTCAGATCGGCCCCGACCAATTGTCGGGCAGCCGTCACGATCTCTCCCACTTGTTCTTTGGTAAACTTTGCCATCATTCGTCCTTCCATTCCATCTTCCATTCCATCTTCCATTCCAATTTTTATGTCTCCAGGTTAAACCGCTAACGTCGTCAAGACCCGATGGTACGTTTGGAAATCGGGCTGGCTAAACAACACAAAACGGACTAGCCGTAGGTGGTCCTGTGCTTGTAATACTGAGGCCGTCGTTTCTAAAGCGATGCGGGCCGCTTCATCGACCGGGTAGCCATAAACCCCGGTGCTAATCGAGGGAAAGGCGACCGATGTTATCCCCCGGTCGAGGGCCAGGTGCAGGCTGTTGCGGTAGGCATTGGCTAAAACGTCGGCCTCGCCGGCCTGTCCACCCTGATAGATTGGCCCCACCGTATGGATAACCCATTCGGCCTTCAGCCGGAAGCCGGGGGTAATGACGGCCTGACCGGGCGGGCAGGGGGCCAACGGCCGGCTGGCCCGCACCAGTTCCGGCCCGGCAGTCCGGTGAATGGCCCCATCGACCCCCCCACCGCCGGCCAGCGAGCTATTCGCGGCGTTGACGATGGCCTCCGTCTCCTGAGCGGTGATGTCACCCTGCACCAACTCCAGGGTGGCTTGCTTTATCTGGATAGCGACGGTGTCAGTCATTAAATCGTACCTCCTCGGCCTGTATGTTACCAGAAGCAGCCCTTTTCTACAAACTACTAGACTAGCGCCCCCCGGCCCAGGGCATCATCGCCGGGGGCGTAAAGGTGGAGGCGACGGCAACGGGCTGCCCGGTGCCGGCGGCGGTTTGGATAGCTTCTAGCACTTCGACGATGTGGGCGGCCTGTTCGCCCGTCGCCCGGTGGGGGCGATCCTCGCGGATGGCCTGGGCCAGGTCGCGGACGGCCCGGCCCCACTCGACTCCGGAGTGGGGCGATTTGAGCAAGGGTTGTTGCCGCAGCGGTTCGCCAAAATCGCCAACCTTGACCATGCCATCGAAGTCGTGCCAACTGGACAGATACAGCGTGGCCTGGTCGCCGTGTAGTTCGATGCCCCGCTGTTGGCTGCTCCGTTCGTGAACATAAAAGTCGCAGGTCAGGCGGATGAGCGGCCCCTGCTCCAATTCCAGGAGGGCCACGGTCAAATCGGGGGCCGTTACCTCGAAGCGATGGCCAGTTTGGGTTTGGCGCTGGGGCGAGAGGGTGGTTTGGTAAGCGACGACCCGGCGCACCGGCCCGAACATGGCCGTCAGCAGCGTCAGCGGATAGACGCCGACATCCACGAGCGGGCCGACGCTGTAGAAGGGGGCCGGGTTGGGGTGCCACTGCTCGATGCGGCCCCAGTTGACCTCGGCGTAGGCCAACCGCACCTGGCCTAAACGCCCGCTCCGGGCGATTTTCCAGGCCGTCTGTTGGGCTTCCCCCATGAAAGTGAAGGGGGAGCAGCCAAGCCGCACCCCCTGCGCCTCGGCTAACTCAACCAGAGCGCGTGCTTCGGCGTAGGTCAAGGCCAGCGGCTTTTCGCTGTGGACGTGTTTGCCGGCCTCCAGACAGTGCCGAATAATGTCGTAATGGGCGTGGTGAATGGTCAGGTTGACAACAATTTCGACCCGGTCATCGGCCAGTAGCCCGGCTAGATCGGGATAAACCTGCCCGCCGACCTCGTTGGCTAGAGCCTGGGCGCGACCGATTTCCAGGTCGGCCAACCCAATGAGGTCGGTTTCGGGATAGGCCTTGAGATATTTGGCGTAAGGGGTGGCAATATTGCCGCAGCCAACGATGGCTACGCTGACAGGCTGAGTCATAGAGATTGCTCCTGAGAGGTTGTTAAGTTTGTTTGAGAAGCTATGTTAGGGGACCCTATCGTTAGCTAAAACAACACATTAGCCAACTTCTGGCGATAGGTGCGGGTCAGGGGATGCTCCTCGCCGATGGTGGTGAAGAGGGCCAGCATCGCTTTTCTGGCCCCGTCATCTTTGTACTGCCGGTCCCGGCGCACCACCTCCAGAAATTCGGTTAGGGCGGGTTCATACTGCTGTTGGGCGGCCAACAGGCTGGCCAGGGCATAGCGGCTGGGGAGATCGCCGGGGTCGGCCTCGAGTTTGGCCCGCAGCTCGGCCTCGCTCTGACCGGCGGCCTCCTGCCGAAATTGGGCGGTGGCGATGAGGGCTTCGGCTATCGACCACTCCCGCGTCCCTTCGGGGATCTGCTGCAAAATCTTCACCCCTTCGTCCACTTCGCCCTGTTTGAGCAGGGTGCGGCCCAGGCCGATCATCGCATGGAGATGGTCCGGCTGTTCGGCGAGGGCCTGGCGGTAATTGGTGACGGCCATCGGCAGTTGGTTATTCATCTCCCACTCGTAGGCTTGTTTGGCGTACAGGTCGGCAGTGGAGGGAACCAAACTTTGGATGAACTTCCGCACCTGTGGCTCCGGCAAGGCCCCGGTAAATTCGCCGACGACGTTGCCATCATAAAAGGCTTTGACAGCCGGGATGCCCTGCACTTGGTATTGCATAGCCAGTCGTTGGTTTTGATCGACGTCGATTTTGGCCAGGATAAAGGCCCCGTTTAGCTCGGCAGCCACCTTTTCCAAAATTGGCCCCAAAACGCGACATGGACCACACCAGGCAGCCCAAAAATCGACCACTACCGGCGTCGTTTTGGACCGCTCGATGACTTCGGCTTCAAATGTTTGCTCGGTTACTTCGATGACATAGTTTGACGTAAGCGTCGATTCTGTCATGGTTTTATCTCCCAGAAAATAATACTCAACGCACCAACATCACCGGGCAAGGGGCGTGGTGCAAAACTTTGTGGCTAACGCTACCGACCAGCAGTTCTTTGAAGGTGCTGTTACCCCGGCTGCCGACAATGATCAGGTCGGCCCGGCGGGCTTTAGCCACGTTGAGGATCGCTTCGGCGGGTGGCCCTTCCAGTAACTCCTCCCACACCTCTCCCTCGGTTTCACCCAAAATCCTGCGGGCTTCATCCAAAATTTTTTGACCACGCCCCTCCCGCCGAGCGATCAGCTTTTCATACTCATCATAGCCGAGTAAATCGGAGGTGTGGGGAAAGGCATGGACCAACCAGATAACCGCGTCGGGCTGTCCGGCCAACTGTTTGGCATACTCCAGGGTCCGATAGCTATGTTTTGAGCCGTCGATGGCCACTACGATGCGTTTGAACATCAGTCTACTCCTTTGTAGAGTCAGTGAGATTCTTGTTGATGTACCCCAACCCATCCTCGAACCGCGTCAACAATTTGCATTGATGGGTCTTGAGTTGATCCATAATGTCGGGGTTCACAAAATCTTTGGCGTTCTTTGTTAAAAAACATTTAGGTTTAGGCGAAGCCTGCTCAAGATGAGCTATAACCGAAGCATAAACCAGAGCATCTTGAGGCGATAAGTTCAATGAGTTTTGAAAACCGATAGCCGCTCTAATAATCTCGGCTTCAATGGGAATGATGTTGGCAAAATCCAATAGGTCGGTGAGGGTTGTATCAAGACGTTTCTTTTCTTCCTCCACGCTCTGAATTAACAAATTCGTGATTTCTTGTGAATCTTTGAGAAAATCGGCGTATGGTTTTGAACGGGTTAGCTCATTCACCTCCTGAATCAACTGGGTGTATAATCCGACTCTTTTCTTCGAGCGACGAGTCTGGGCTTCGTAAGGTTCACCAACACAGTAAGCAGGTAACACCAACGCTATCTGGTTTGATTTAGCCAGGCCAATAATCTGTGAGCAACGATCCGATTCTTCCCGCATATGAGCAAGTTCAAGAATGAAGTTGGACTCGACATAAACGATCACTACGCTACCTCAGTCATAATGGCCCCATCCCGGATCGCTTTATACAGCCCCGACTCGTATAGCCAGGCCACATCTGAACCGTTAGCCGTCGAGTCAGGCCGAGGTCGAATGATGTCATTTAACCATAACATCACTACCATTTCCAAACTATATTCACTCATCTCTTCCAGTTTTAAGGCGGTTTGTTTGATATAGGGGGATAAAACTTTGGCGGTCTCTATCTGGTAGTCGGCAGCAATCACGTCGAAAGAGGTGGCATCTTTCCAGAGATAAAGATAATCAGAAGAAACCAAGAGAAAAAAGGGGGTGGGTTGAATACCCCCGTGAACCAACAGATTGCGGCGTATTTTTGCAGCCCACTCCGCCGACACCCCGGCTTGTCGTTTAATCTCTATAATCAATTGCGGTTTTTCATCTTTGGAATAAACGGTAATATCCGCTTTCATCAGGCCACCTCTTGTTTTGGCTATGGTTTCAGTTTTCTACATCATACCCCAAAATCTACGTTTTTCATAATAACGCTTGGAACTATTCGAGGGGATAAAACAACCTACACATCCACCAAGCCAATCACCTCGAAGACGCGGTCGGGGGTGCTGTGGCCTTTGAGGAGCATGCGGGGCAGTTCGCGGGTGATGACTTGCTGGCGGATATGTTGATAGGCGGTGGCATTGAGGAGGATTTGGTTGGGGAGGGCCTGGGTTTGGAGCCGTTGGGCCATATTGACGCTGTCGCCGATGGCCGTGTAATTTTGGATGGTGTCGGAGCCGATGTTGCCGACCACGGCCGGCCCGGTGGTGATGCCGACACCGAAGCGGAGTTGTTTGTCGGGGGGCAGAATGTGGGTGTGCATCTGGGCGATGGCTTGCTGCATGGCCAGGGCAGCGCGGACGGCTCGCAGGGTGTGGTCGGGCTGGGCCAGGGGGGCGTTGAAGAGGGCCATGACCGCATCCCCCATAAATTTGTCCAGCGTGCCCTCCTCGACGAGGACGGCTTCGGCGGCCAGGGTTAAATGTTTGTTGAGGATTTCAACCAACGCCTCCGGCTCGACTTTCTCGCTGAAGCTGCTGAAATTGCGAATATCGGCAAAGAGGACGGTCACTTCCTGGCCGACGCCGCCCAGTCGGACGCTGCTGGGATCGGATAGAAGCTGCTCGACCACGTTGGGGGTGACGTACCGTTCAAACGTATGGCGCACCTGCTGCACCTGCTGCTCCAGGTGACGCCGCTCGGTCAAATCTTCGAGAACGATGGCCACGCCGGTGGCCCGGCTATCATCCCGCAGGGGGCTGATGTGCAGCCGGAAGACGACCGGGCCGCGCCGGGGCAGCGTCGTCTCCAACTCATACTCGGCAATCTGCTCCGCCCGCTGCTTAACCATACTGACCAGCAGAGCTATCTCCGCGCCCAACCCCGGCAGGCCATCGATGAAATGTTGCCCGGCGACGCTCTGCTCATCGACCGAAACCATGACCTGGGCAGCGCGGTTCAGGGTGACGACCCGATCCTGGGCGTCGATGGTAATGACCCCGCTGGCGATGCTGGTGAAGATGTTATCCATATAATCCTTCATCGTCGTCAGGGCGTCCCGCTGGCGGGTCAGGTCGGTGAAAAGATTGGCGTTCTCGAAGGCACCGGCGGCCTGCTGGGCCAACGTCAGCAGCAGCTTCTCATCCCCGGCGGTGAAGACGGGGCGTCGCTCCAGGCGGCCCAGCAAGACCACCCCCAAGACTCGATCCCGCGATTTCAGCGGGGCGCACAGGACCGTATCAATCGGCGTGCCCCTGATGGCCAAATCGGCGGCGATGGCCGGCTGGCCGCTGCTGTAGACCGCCTCGATGATATCGTGGGCCGTCTTGTGCAGCGCCTTGACATAGTTGGCCGGGCCGAAGCTGGCCTTGACATCAATCAGCCGTTGCTCCTCCGGCGTCGGCAGCAGCACCAGCCCCACCTTGGCCCGGATGACCCGGTTGGCTTCCAGCAGCACCAGCAGCGGAATCTGGTCGGGGTCGAGACAGGTGTTGATCGTTTCGCCGATGTTGTAGAGCAGGTTGACTTCCCGGTACCGTTCCAACGTCTCGCCGGCCACCTCCCGCTTTTCGAGGGCCTGAGCCAGCAGCAGGCTCAAGGCGCGGTGGAGCGCCCGCAGTAAATCCTGCGGTCTGGTTCCCCGCGAGGCCAACGCCCCGACCAGGTTTTCCCGAACCACCAGCGGGCGCACCGATACATCGCTGCCGATACCGTTGGGGCTGCTGGTTTGGGGCACGAGTTGGCTCAGATCGACAATGGGCCACTCCCCGGTGCCGACATACAGCTTGCCGTTGGGCTGGAACAGGGCCACTTCGGTGTCGGGCATCAGGGCTTCAAACTCCTGTAACAGAGCCGACACTTCCTGTTTTTCCAGCAGGGAGTGGAGGGAGATGGTGTTTAACTTTGACATTTACTTAACGACTCGATTGATTGACATGTGAGAATGGGTCATGCGTCTCAGAATATTTTTGATTATCACGTCGGGCCAATAACGCCCGGATGGTTTGCAATAACGCCGCCGTTTGCAGCGGTTTGGTCAAATGGGCCGCGCCCAGACGGAAAATTCGTTCCCGGTCATCCACAATCGACAGAATGAGCAGCGGGATCGAGGCCGTCATCGGATCGCCTTTCAAGACGTTCGCCACATCGAAGCCGTTCAGGCTGGGCATAATCACATCCAGAATAATTAAATCGGGCCGTTCTTGCCGCGCTTTGAGGACACCTTTCAGTCCGTTGTCGGCCTCGATCACCCGATAGCCCGCCTCGGATAGCTCTTGCCGCAAAAGATTGCGGATGTTGGCCTCATCATCGACCACCAGGATCAGTTGCCCGGCCTGCCCTGCCCCGTTACGGTCGGCGGGAGCGGTTGGCTGCGCTTGCGGCTCGGTGGGGGCCGGGGCAGGCAGCGCCTCAGCCGCCAGGGGCAGGGCAAAGGTAAACGTGCTGCCCAGTCCGAGCTGGCTCTCAGCCCAGATATGCCCATTGTGCTGCTCGACAATCTCTTTGCAGATCGGCACGCCCAGGCCGGTTCCCTGGGGCCGGTCTGTCAGCACATCCCCCACCTGTTTGAACTTTTCAAAGACCTGGGGCAGGTTCGCCTCATCAATGCCGATGCCGGTATCCTCGACGCTGACCACGACCCAGGCCCCCGGCTCCAGACGGCCCTTCGGCTGGATGCGGGGAGGGAGGCTGTAGGGCAAGGCCGCGCCATCCTGGCCAATCTCCAACATAAAAGCGGAAACTGTCACCTGACCGGTATCGGTAAATTTGATAGCGTTCGACAGCAAGTTGGTCGCCACCTGGATCAGCCGGTCCCGGTCGGCCTGTACCGGCGGCAGATTCTCCTCGATCCAGACCTCGACCGGCAAGTTTTTGTCGTGGGCCAGGGCGGAGCTGGCGGCCACGGCCTGCTGAATCACCGGACCCAGGGCCACCTCGCTCATATGCCACTCCGACTTACCCGCCTCCATCTTGGCGATGTCCAGGACATCATTGATAAGCCGGGTCAGCCGCTCCCCTTCATTGACGATGATTGCCAGCTCCTCGTTGATGTTTCTGACGGTTCGGCCTACTTTTCGCTCATCAAGAGGGACACGCGGCACGATATTTTTATTAAAAACCTTGTTAATGTGTTGGGCGAAGCCCAACACCGAGGTCAACGGCGTCCGTAGCTCGTGGGAGACGGTGGAGATAAACTCCGATTTCATCCGGTCCACCTCCCGTTCGCGGGTGATGTCTCGCAGCACGATGACCGCGCCCAGCGGGCGGGTTTCTTCGGCGATGAGGCCGGAAGAGGCCCGCAAAATACGTCCGTCCGACAACTCGATGTCGGTCACGCTCTGCATCTCCTGCTCATTCAAAACCTGGCCGATGAGCCGCTCCAGCTCCTCCGTCTGGGTGGCCGACTGATCGGCCAAAACCGTTCCGGGGCGGCTAAACATCTGCTCGAAGGCCGGGTTGACCATCTGGATGTTGCCCTCGGCGTCGGTCACGACCAGCCCATCGGCGATGTGGCGCAGAATAGTGCCCAGCTTGCTCTTTTCCTCGTTGATGTTGTCGGCCATGACCGCCACTTCCAAAGCCCGGTGGCGGATGTCGTTGAAAAGCCGAGCATTTTGAACCGCCGTGGCGATCTGGGCGGCAAAGGTGGCGGCGATTTCCCCCTCTCGGTCACCATACACCCCTGGCTCATACTTCTCGACAATCAACAAACCGATGCATTGTCCCTGAGCAATCAGCGGTGTGCCCATCCAGGCCCGTATCGCGTCGGTGTCGGGCCGCTTGTCATAGTAGGGGGACCAGTCAACCTGGCGTACATCGGCGATGACTTGGGGCTGGCGGGTTTGCAACACCTGTTGCACCGGACTATTTTCGGCCACGCTGATCTTGTGGGTGATGACGGTATCGCTATTGGGCCAGCCCCGGCAGGCGGCAATAGATAGCCCCGACTCCTCGGTCAGCAGAATAACCGCCGCGTCGTAGGGCACGACCTCGGCCAAATATTCCAACGATAGGTTGAGAACCTGGTTGAGTTCCAGCGTGGAATTGATAATGTGGGTCAGTTGAGACAGGGAGGAAGCAATGTACGGTTCATCGGTCGCCGTCCGGCTCATAGTGTGAGCGCGGTTGGAGGCGGGGGCGAGGGACAGGTGTTGCCCCCAGAGCAGCCCTCCCAAAGCGATGAGCGTGATCCCGCTCAAATAGCCGGCCGTGGTCGAGGCCCAGGCCGCCAGGAGACTGCCACTCAACAGCAGTCCCAGAGCCAGAGCCGGACGCCACCCAATCAGATGCCTCATGCTGCATATCCTGCGAGGCCACCATTCACACCTCAACTCCCAGAATAGTCATGGCTTGTTCGAGGATGTAGTCCGGGTTGAAGGGTTTGGTGAT
Source organism: uncultured Caldilineaceae bacterium (assembly GCA_964638395.1). Lineage (GTDB taxonomy): Bacteria > Chloroflexota > Anaerolineae > 4572-78 > J111 > CAZWZZ01. Next base: position 21,813 of record CAZWZZ010000002.1, on the reverse strand, counting down.
ATATTCGTCAGCCCCGGCGGCCAGGCCGTTTTGCCGGTCGGCGGATTGCCCTTTGGCCGTTAGCAGAATGATGTAGGTGTCGTCATCTTGGATGGCCTTGACCTGGGCGCAGACCTGGTAGCCATTGAGGGTGGGCATCATGACATCGAGCAGCATCAAATCAGGCTTTTCTTGGAGGGCCACATCTAAGCCCTCATTGCCATCACAAGCGATCAGCAGTTCGACGCCTTCATCCTCTAAATCTTCCAGCGCCCGTTTGAGCAGAGTCCGCACGTAGGGTTCGTCATCAACGATTAAAATTTTTTTATTCATCATTACTCCCTTGGGCTGCACAAGGGTGATTTCCGGTCGTAGGTTGGCAGCCTCAGGCTCGTGGTTTGTTAAAGTTCGGTAATCAGTAGTCTACGGGCATCCTGAGTAGACCGAGGCACAAGGTTGTATCGAAGGGTGCGATTGCGGTCTACTGGTCATAGAAACAGGATATTTTAACTGCGTAAAGTGTAGCATACCCGTGGGTGCTTGTCATTGGGAATTTTGTTCCAGAGCAGCCCGATCCCCGGTTGTCTCGCCACGAAAAAAGCGACCGGCTCCTTATGAGGGAGACCGGTCATTTTTGTTTAGGCGGGGCGGGGTAGTTGGCGGTCGGTTATTTACGCTCTGGCTGATTATGGTTGCTTATGTTTTCCGTTACTGCCGTTTGGGTCGGTAGCCAAAACCGGCTGCCGGACCGCGATGTAGCGTTGCGCCATTTCGCTGATGCGGTGTGGCTCGCCGATGATAATCAGGTGATCCTCCTCGCGCAGGGTCGTATCACCCCGGGGGACAATCGAGCGGTGGTTGCGGCGGATGAGGGCCACCAACGTATCGGTGGGCAAGTCGATCTCTCGCAGCGGTTTGTCGATAAACTCGCGGGTCAGCCCATCTTGGGTCAGTCGGAGCGACAGATACCGTTCCTCGTGTAGCAAGGACTCTTTGAGAGTCACTTGATCCGAAGCAGACAGCCACGCTGCCATAAAGTTATCATCGGCGGTTCGTTCGGCCAATTCGGCCAAAAAGCGGAAATGGAGCCGGGGATTCTCCTCCGGGCTGATCAGGAAAAAGAGGGCGTGAACCGGCTTGTCAGGCGAATGTCCCCCATGCACATCGGTCACATCCACCTTGAGTCCATGCCGGACGCGAACTATGACCAGCTTTGGCTCCGGTATCTGGAAGAGGAGGAGACTGGGCATGGCCACGCCCTTAGAAACAGGGGTCCAGCCGATGCGGGACTCTTGCACAAAACCGGAGATCAGCTCTTCCCGTGTGGCGGTCAACTGTTTGGCCAACACGCCGGAGACCATCCCGACCACGTCGGTGAAGGAGTGGTTCTCAGGCTTTAGATCAATGACCCCCGCGTTAGCCACCAACTCCTCGAAAGGATCGCCGGTCCGCAGCCCTTTCTCCCGCATGATGTGCCACAACTCTCTGTCCAGCCCGGCGTAACGCCGCTGCCCCAGGCGGGCCATCCAGTGGAAGATAGCGCCGTGGCGGGTGACGCGCTTGCGGGCGTAGTACCAGTACCACAAGCCACACAGGACGGTCATGGCAATGGTAAACATGATGGCATCCAGCCCCATGTAGGCAATCAGACAGATCGAACTGATGATGCCAAAATATTGCATCCAGGGGTAGAGTGGCGTGCGATAGCCGGGGTCGTAGGTGTCGATGCGGCTCTCCCGCATGATGATGACGGCGATGTTGATGAGGATGAACATAAAGAGTTGGAAGGCGCTGGCTAATTTGGCGATGCCCTCTTCGTTGAGGACCAGAATAAAGAAAATCATGAGCGCGGAGGTGGTGATGATAGCGGTGGCGGGTGTCTGGAAGCGGCCCAGGCGAGCGAAAAAGTCAGGGATGAGGCGGTCGCGGGCCATCGCCAGTGGGTAGCGGGAGGCGGATAGCAGCCCGGCGTTCCCGGTCGAGGCAAAAGCCGCGATGGCCGCCGCCACAATCAACAACAACCCCACAGGCTGGGGTAGCCAACTGAGGAAGGCTTCGCCGGCAGTGGCCACCGGCGTCAAATCTTCACGCAGAGCCGACGGCTCCAACACGGCGACGATGATAAAGACGCCAACGACGTAGATGAAGGTGGTAATGGCCAGGGAGATCATCATCCCCAGGGGAATGTTCCGGGCCGGGTTCTTGATCTCTTCCGCCACGCTGGCTACTTTGGTCAACCCGGCGTAGGAGACAAAGACAAAACCGACCGTCGCCAGCAAGCCTTCGATGCCGAACGGCATAAAGGGGGTCATCCGCTCTGGCAAGGGGGCGGCGGTCTGGCCGGTGAAAAGGGCAAACAGCCCTTGGATGGTGAAGAAACTCAAGATACCGATCAAGATGGCGACCAAAATGCGTTGCAGACCGGTCGTTTCTTTGGCTCCGAAAATGTTGAGAACCATAAAGACCAGAGTCAGGGCAATGGCCACCGGTTTGATCGGCAGCTCGATGAAGATGGCCGCGTAAGCCCCGATGCCGATCAGGGCAAAAGCCGTTTTCAGCACCAGCGCCAGGTAGGTGCCCAGCCCGCCGACCGTCCCGGCCAACGGTCCCATACTCCGGTCCAGAAAGTAGTAAGCGCCGCCCGCTCTGGGCATGGCCGTACTCAGTTCGGCCATGCTGAACATAGCCGGGAGGATCAGCAAGCCGGCCAGGAAGTAGGCAATGGCCACAGCCGGCCCGGCTTTCGCAGCAGCCAGGCCGGGTAGGAGAAAAAAGCCGGAGCTAAACATCGCTCCGGTGCTGATGGCGATCACATCCAGCAGGGTCAACTCTTTCTTCAACCGCTTGGTGTTGATAGTCATGGGGCTCCTTTCTTGGCTAAGAAAAACAAAAGGCCGACAATTCCACCGCCTTGGTCGGTAATTGCCAGCCTACCTTACAATTCGTTTACTTTGTGGTCACAAAGCCCACGTTTCGTTCAATCTGCTATGTTTTGTCTATATTTTGTTTATGTTTTGTAATGGTACTATGCTTTCGTAAAGTTGTCAACAAGCCTGCTGCCGTGCGACGCACCCTTCGATACGGCCTCGTCCCTCGGCCTACTCAGGATGCTGGACTTGAAATCTCTCGCCTAATTTCTGGGACACCCCTAATGTCCAACGCAGTTGACTTCTTTAAGGAAAGGTTTATACTTTTCCCTTTCATCGACTTTTAACGTTACATAGGGAGACAAACTGAATGAAATTTGCAACGAAAGCAATCCATGCCGGCATCTCGCCGGACCCAACGACCGGCTCGATTGTCCCACCGATCTATCAAACGGCTACCTACACCTTGGAAGAGGTGGGCCGGGACAAGGGCTTCGATTACACCCGCGCCTCGAACCCGACCCGGGCCGTGCTGGAGGCCAATGTCGCCGCTCTGGAAGAGGGCCGGTATGGGGTGTCGTATGCCTCCGGGATGTCCGCCGTCGATGCCGTGCTGCGGCTGCTCTCCGCCGGCGATCACGTCATTTGCAGCGATGATGTGTATGGCGGCGTCTCTCGTCTCTTCAACCAAATCTTGAGCCGCTACGACCTCGCCTTCACCTACGTCGATAGCTCCAACCCTGACAATATCACCCAGGCCATTCGCCCCAACACAAAGCTGATTTGGGTCGAAACACCGACTAATCCGCTGCTGAAAGTAACCGACCTGGAGGCTGTGGCCCAGATCGGGCAGGCCCACGACATCCTGACCGGCGTCGATACCACCTTTGCCACCCCTTATCTGCTCCGCCCCTTGCCGTGGGGCATCGACCTGGTCCTGCACAGCACCACCAAATACCTGAGCGGTCATAACCAGATCATCGGCGGCCTTGTCGTCACCAATAATGATGATCTTTTCGAGCAGTTGAAATTTTTCCAGAAAAGTGTCGGGGCGGTTTCCAGTCCTTTCGATGCCTGGTTGACCCTGCTCGGCATCAAAACCCTGCCGTTGCGGATGGAGAAACATTCGGCCAATGGCCTGGCGGTGGCCCAATTTTTGGAGGCGCAGCCCCAAGTCGAACGGGTCATCTATCCCGGCCTGCCCAGCCATCCCCAGCACGACATCGCCAAACGGCAGATGAGCGCCTTTAGCGGTATGATTTCCTTTGAGCTAAAAGGGGGGCTGGCCGCAGGCACAACGTTGATGAATAGCGTCCGGCTTTGCGCCCTGGCCGAGAGCCTCGGCGCGGTGGAAACGATGATTACCCATCCCGCGACAATGACCCACGCCGCCGTGCCCCAGGAGGATCGCCTCAAGCGGGGGTTGAGTGATGGCCTGGTTCGTCTGTCCGTCGGCATCGAGGACATCGAGGATATTTTAGCTGACCTGGAACAAGCATTGGCCCAGGTGTAGATCGACTACGTGACCTGTCCCGATAAATAATCTAAGAGATCAATTTTGGTGATGATGCCGGCTAATTGGCCGTTGTCCAGGACCACAGCCACGCGGGCGGTGGCAAAGACGCTCATCAATGTCTCCATCGAGGTATCAACATTGACGGTGGTGAAATCCTTGCTAATCATGTCGGCAATCGTTTCGTTGGGGGTGTGGGTGTGGGTTGAGAAAAGCATATGGTTGAGCAACTCGACCTCGGTCACCATGCCGATGACCTGGCCATTTTCTATAACCGGCAGTTGGGAGATGTCTTGGCGTTTCATTAAATCAATAACATTACGCATCTGGTCGGAGGGGTGGGCCGTGTAAATCTCTTGAGTGTCTTTGGCCTTTAAAACATTGATGGCTCGTTGCTCCTCCATCGTACTTTCGAGGAACCCGTTTTCCCGCATCCAGTCATCGTTGAAAACTTTACTGAGATAGCGGGAGCCGGAGTCGGGCAGGACGACGACAACCGTTTTATCCGGTCCCAGGTCGTGGTTGCGAATATATTTCAGAGCGCCGGCCACGGCGCTGCCACAAGAGCCGCCACAGAAGATGCCTTCCTCCCGCACCAGGCGGCGGGTCATCAGAAAGCTCTCTTTGTCGTTGACCTGAATCACCTCGTCAACCACAGACAGATCGAGCGTATCCGGCAAAATGTCCTCACCAATGCCCTCGATTTTGTACCCTTCGGCCTCGACATCTTTTTTCCCCCGGTGTAGATCGTACAGGATCGACCCCACCGGATCAACCCCGACGATTTGAATAGCAGGGTTTTTCTCTTTGAAAAAGCGCCCGGCCCCGGTAATCGTCCCCCCCGTGCCCATCCCGACGATAAAAACATCGATCTTACCGTCGAGTTGCGCCCATAGTTCCGGGCCGGTTTTCTCATAATGGGATTTAGGGTTTTCGGGGTTGAAATATTGATTGGCCAGGATAGCGTTGGGTGTATCCTCGACCAATTTTCGGGCCACGGAGTAGTAGCTGCGGGGGTCATCCGCCTCGACCGCCGTGGGGGTGATGACCACTTTGGAGCCATAGGCCCGTAGCAGGCGTATTTTTTCATCACTCATTTTGTCCGGCATGACAAAAATGGTTTTGTAGCCTTTCAAGGCGGCTACGATAGCCAGGCCGACACCGGTGTTCCCGCTGGTCGATTCGACAATCGTCCCCCCCGGCTTGAGACGGCCACTCCGTTCGGCCTCCTCAATGATGCCCATTGCGATACGATCTTTAACGGAGCCGCCAGGATTGAAAAACTCCACTTTGGCTAACAGATTAGCTCTCGTGCCCCTGGTAACGCTGTTCAATTTTATCAGGGGCGTATCTCCAATCGTGCCCAATATATTGTCATAAACTTTGGCTGTCCTACTCATTTAAATCTCCTTCAGTTCGCTCCTCATCTCGTATCTTTTTTAGGGCCATAAAGTACGACAATGAGCAAAGCCATAGAACAGATAGCCCCAATATTGACTATCAATGATTAAACCGCCAGCGTCACAATAAGGCTGGCGGTTTATAATTTTATGGTAAAGTGGGGTTTTGGTCAAGGAGTCGTATCTAAAAGGAGTCGAGTGGATTGCCATACGCTATTGATTACTCCTGAAACTCGATATTATGCACCCGAATCAACAGAATGGGGACGTTGGCCCTCCGCAGGACTTTGTCGGCCACGCTGCCGTGTGCCCAGCGAGCTAAGCCGGAGCGCCCGTGGGTGGCCATCACGATCAGGTCGATAGGATGCTCGTGGGCATAATCAATGATTGTTTCGCCCGGTCGGCCAACCAGGGCTACGGTATGAACAGTCAGGTTCATCCCATCTTCACTGTTACTCCAAACATCTCGAAGGTATTGGCGGGCTGTGACTTCAAGCTTTGCCTCCTTCTCAGCAATGAAATCAGGTTCAAAGACATCGGCATCAAGGCTATGCTCCATTGAGACGATGACCTTGAGCAGGGTCACATCGGCCTCGTTTAGGTGGGCCAGGGCAAACGCATCCGGCAAAACCTGCTCGGCAAATTTAGAACCATCGAGAGGGACGAGAATATGTTTATAGCGTTGGTATTTGTTGTTCATTATTATCTCCTTGACTTGGATAGGGCAGCATTGGAAAAAAAGTTATTCTATCTATGACCATGATTTTGTGCAAACAGAAAACAGTCACGGTCAATGGTACGAATAGTGCTAAAGGCGGATTGCGGGACTTTCTTCCCAGATGTTATACTGGTAATAATCCTCTCAATACAAATACATTCTAACTACCATCCACAGGAGTCGAAACTATGAACAAGATAACCTTGCGTCTCATTGGGCTATTCTGCTTGCTGGTCATCCTCAGCAGTCCCGGTTTGATGTATGCGATTAGCCCGAACGCGCTGATCGATACGGTCGCCGGGAATGGGCAGCTTGACCTCTCCGGCGACGGCGGCCCGGCCACAGCCGCCGCCTTAAACGGCCCGCATGGGGTAACGGTCGATGCCCAGGGCACTATCTATATCGCCGATACGGAAAACAACCGCATCCGCAAAGTGACGGCCCCCACCGGTACGATTACGACCCTGGCCGGTACGGGCACAACCGGCGTGGGTCAGGGGGGCTTTGGGGGCGACAACGGCCCGGCCACGCAGGCTCTACTGAACGTCCCGGAAGGGGTGGCGGTAGATGCTGCCGGCCATGTCTATGTGGCCGATACCGAGAATCATCGCATCCGCCAGATCATTTCACCCACCGGTCTGATCACCACGGTGGCCGGCAGCGGCACGCAAGGTTTCAACGGAGACAACCAGCCCGCGCCCGATGCCCACCTGGATAATCCCAGAGGGGTGGCGGTGGATCGCCAGGGCAACCTCTACATCGCCGATACCGAGAACCACCGCATCCGCAAAGTCAGCGCCGCCACCGGCCTGATTACGACGGTGGCCGGTAATGGCGACAGCGGGTTTGCAGGCGACGGCGGCCCGGCCACGGCGGCCCAACTGGACAACCCCCGGGGCGTGGCGGTGGATAGCCAGGGCAACCTCTACATCGCCGACCAGATGAACCACCGCATCCGCCAGGTAATTTCGGCCACCGGTCTGATCGACACCATCGCCGGTAGCGGCATAACCGGCGAAGGAAACGGCGGGTTCAGCGGCGACAACGGCCCGGCGACGAGCGCCTTGTTAAATGAGCCTTTTGGGGTGGCGGTTGATGGGGCCGGCAATTTCTACATCGCCGACCAACTAAACCAACGCATTCGCCAGGTCCTCGTCCCCACCAACACCATTTCATCCGTGGCCGGCATGGGGCCGGAGGAATTTGGCTTTTCCGGCGACGGCGGGCCGGCTATCGAGGCTGAACTGAATGGCGTTTACGATGTAGCGGTCGATCCGGCCGGTAATCTCTACATCGCGGATCGTTTCAACAGTCGCATTCGCAAAGTCGATGCCGACAAGTTCCCAACTAATCCAAAAATTTACTTGCCGATTGTGCTGAAGTAAGCCCCACCCCCCGGCAGCCCCGCCAACCACTGCCGCACATCCAGCCCGGCCCGGAGCATAGCGTTGGGGTCCTTAGCCCCGACGGGGCAGCAGCGGCGAGCGTTGTGGGGTAGCGCCGCCAGCCACCAGGCGGCGGCCCGCTCGCCGGGGGGATCGGCGTCGAAGGCGACGAAGACGTGGGGCTGGCGAGCCAGGGCCGCCACCCAGCGCACCTGCCGGGCCAGCGTCACCCCGCCCGTAGCCACCGGCGTGACCAGCTCCCCGGCCTCCTGCTGGACAATCAGGGCGTCGAACTCCCCCTCCAGCAGCAGGGCGGGGCGCTCGGCGGTCAAGCGGTCGGCGTTTCAGCCAGGTGATGACATCCCCCTTAGCCTCGCAGGCCCAGCAATAGAAGCGATCCTTGAACACCGAAAAAGCGGTCGGGTTGCGCCCCTGGTGAAAGGGGCAACACCAGCGCCGCGACTCCCCGGCGGGCTTACCCGGCCCCAGCGCCCGCTCCACCAGCTCCCGCAAATCCAGCCGCGCTTTGATGGCGGTTAGGAGCGTGTTGTCGAAGGTCATAGGGTTCCTCCCTATAGGGTGGGCCAGCGGGGGATGCCTGACTTGTCAGCCGGTCTGAAATAGCTAAAATAGAACTATCCACAATTCGGATGGGATTCTATGCCAAAACTCGATATTTATCACGAGACAGTCAAATCGGCCCTGAAAAAGGATGGGTGGCGCATTACCAACGATCCGTTTGTCTTACAGATTGGTAAAAAACGTTTGTTTGCCGATCTGGGTGCGGAACGGTTGATTAGCGCCGAAAAGGGGCTAAAAAAAGTTGTCGTTGAGATAAAAAGTTTCGTCGGGCTGTCCGACGTCCAAGATTTGGAGCAGGCGCTCGGCCAATATGTTTTGTATCGCCAAATTCTCGACCAAATGGAACCAGACCGCTCGTTGTATTTGGCCATTACAACCAAGACGTTCAAGAATGTTTTTGAGGTTGAAATTGGTCAATTGCTGTTAGCCAATCAAATTGTGCGGCTAATTGTTTTTGACCCGGAAAGTGAGGTCATTACCCAATGGATTCCCAATTGACATACCAACGTCTGATTAAAGAAGTTCTCAAAACGTATGCCCAATACAAACCGGCTTACGGCGATATTGAATCACGGGTGGCCTTTGATGATGAACACGGCAGCTATGCCCTCCTTCAAGTTGGCTGGCAAGGGGATGACTATGTTCACGGGGCCATTGTTCACATCGATCTCATCGGGGGTAAGGTCTGGATTCAGTATGATGGCACGGAAGGCATCGCCGCCGATTTGGTTGAGGCCGGTATTCCGAAAGAAGCCATTGTTTTGGGCTTTCGGCCCCCACAGTTGCGGGTTCATACCGGCTTTGCGGTGGGGTAGTTTGTTTCGGTCAGGAAGTCGTACTTCATAATTTGCTCCCACTGATTCTACCCCGCCGAGCAAGACCCGGCCGGGAGGCAACCGGGGCGACCCGCAAATCCAGCCGCGCTTTGATGGCGGTCAGGAGCGTGTTGTCGAAGGTCATAGGGGTCCTCCCTATAGGGTGGGCCAGCGGGGGATGCCGGAGCGGGGGACATCGAGGCAGGGGGGCGGCCCTTGCGAGGCGGCGGATCAGGTATTGAGGCGGTCGTTTAGCAAGAGAGAAGCCATCACCAAATGACAGACAGTACGTCAGCATCAGTAATTGATTCATCTTTGGTGAGTATCTCTATCGTATGGCCCAAATCTTGCAGATAGAGCCCCGTACTAACAATAAATCTATCGTGCATTTCGGGAATATTCGCCCCTTCGGATGTCAGGCTACGTTGAAATATTTCCAAGGTCAACGGATAAATTTCAATGCGGGGGTCTGCATATACCTTAGTTAAAAATTGTGACACATCTGGAATTGTAGTGCGGCCCTTTTCAATAATGACCGTTGTCTCTGCCAGAGCTATAAGCGGCAAAACCATTTCACTATCGGGAGCGGCCATAATTGATTTGGCTGGTTGGCTCAAACGTTTGTTGCCTTCCAAGAACCAAATCAAGGCGTGAGTATCGACAATATACTTAGGGGCCATCTAATTCCTCGTCGGTGGGTCGCCATTCGGCCAGGGCGAAGTCTTCGAGGGTGGACATAGAAGCTTCATCCCCGCTAAATTCTCCGAAACGAAGGGGTTGTGGTTGCGGGGGAGGGGTGGGCGAAATAAGGGTTTGAATAATACGTTGAACGAGGCGTAGGCGATACTGTGGTGAAAGTTGCTTGACTTGGGTTAATATGTTTTCTAAAATTTGAGTATCGGCTACCATTTTCATACCTCCTGAGTCGTTCTTGATATTTTACCACACAGCCACATCTGTTAAAAATGTGATCTTGCCCAAATTACGGATCAGCCCCAGCGCCGCGATTCCCCGGAAGGCTTCCCCGGCCCCAGCGCCTGCTCCACCAGTTCCCGCAAATCCAGCCGCGCTTTGATGGCGGTCAGGAGGCTATTGTCGAAGGTCATAGGCTTCCTCCCCTATCGGGTGGGCCACTGGGTGATGCCGGAGCGGGGGAACCAGTGTAATACCATTTAGGCTCCTGCCGAAACCTCCGCCAGTTCTTCTTTGACTTTTTCTTGTATCCAGAGATTGACTAATGTCTCTATTGATACTCCTTTTTGCCAAGCTATCTCACTGACCTGACTCACTAATGTTCGTTCCAATGCACAATATCTGACCTCAGATCGAATCTCTACTTCAAATTCAACCGGCTCAGTCTCTTCCCAATAATCTGTTACATCGTGACTATCCCAAAACTACCCTATTTCTTGATAGGATTGCCCTTGTGAAATTGAACTCTTATTTGCGCTCATATCGCTTCCTTAGGTGAGGTTAAAGTAAAAGTAGAGTTGGAAATAGCCGAAGCGGATATGAGTCTAAATTTGTTTAAATTCTTCCCAATCTAAATCCAGGGTGCGAATAATATGGCGCAATGTCCCCATTTTTAGATCCTTTTTGCCCCAGTCAGGTACTGGAGCCATACCGCCCGTCGCCGGATTGTGCCATTTTCGATGAGACCCACCACCCCGACGTGGAATTTCCTGACACCCCAGTTTGCGAAGTTTTTTGGCGATCTCTCGATATTTCACGCTGACGTCACTGGAATCAATGTCTCTGTCCAGATCGCAGAGGCGGTAGCCATAGGTTGTAGAACCGTTGGCAGGGGTTGATTTAAATCCTCGTAGGTTTCAATCAGGGCCGCTAAAGCATCAGAGACATTGGGCAGGACATCATTTAAAGTATCGGCTTCCGTCACCAAATTGGGCAGAAGCGGGCAGGTGATGGTGTATCCCCCTTCGGGCTGTGGCTCTAGCACCAAAGGGAGTTTATAGACATTTTCCATTATTTACCTCATCCATTCCAAAAATGGTTGTGATATATCCCGTTTACCCCAACATTATACCCCACCCCCTCCCCGCCGAGCAAGACCCGGCCGGGAAGCAACCGGGGCGACCCGCAAATCCAGCCGCGCTTTGATGGCGGTCAGGAGCGTGTTGTCGAAGGTCATAGGCTTCCTCCCTATAGGGTGGGCCACTGGGTGATGCCGGAGCGGGGGACATCGAGGCGGGGGGCGTCCCTTGTTATCCTGCTACTTTCAATTCTTCTCGTATTACCTGTCGTAGCATTGCTTCAAGCCCTTTAGCCCGTATACTTTCTTTCAGTGTCTCATTGATTAACGTTTGATACCCTCGACCCCCGGCTTGGGTTTTGAAATACTCAACCACTTCGGCATCTAAATAGATATTTATTCGTATTTTGCCTTTTGAAATGGGTTGTCCACCTACTCGCAAGGTGGCTTGGGCCATCTGTTCAGCCGTGACTTCGGGGATTTCGCTTAAATCAATATCCTCGTCTTTCATTGTTTCTAAGGCTTCCCAATCAGTCTGTGAAACCGTGGAAGTAGCGTTTTTGCTCATTTTTAGTTGCCTTTCGCATCGAAATCACTCTAATTATTTCTTCTCGTTCAGTGTGGGCGATAACGACAACAGAATTTCTGAGCAAGCCGAGCGTAATATACCTATCCTCATCATACTCAAAACGGTCATCCAGAAAGGTGAAGGTAGCCCCAGAAAAGACAACTTCCGCATCAGCAAAATCTAAACGATGGTCGCGGAGATTGGATTGTCGCTTTACTTCATCCCACTCAAATCTCATAAATACATTATATGTATATTTGTACATATAGCAAGGTAGAGGCATCTGAGATATTCAGTTTTTTCAACCTTACATCCGTTAGTCGCCCGGCGTGGCGAATGAAATAGTTCCCCCATTGCCCCTCCCGCCCCCTTCGATACGCTGTGCTACTCAGGCTGCGTCCCGCTCACCCCACCCCCGGCAGCCCCGCCACCCACAGCCCCACATCCAGCCCGGCCTCATCTCATTCCAATGCGCCCCGTCTATCTCCTTCCAACGCTCTGCGTAGGAATGAAGCCGGAACGCTCCAGCGTTCCGGGATGTGTCAAGCATTGTGAGACAACTCTAAAAAGAAATTAAGGAACAGTAGTGGTGAGCGGATCAGGCAGGGGGTGATCAGAAGCAGGCTCAGTCAGAAAAAGATCGGTCAGGCCATCAAGCAGATGAAGATTGTTGTCAGGACGATTGATCCAGACCTCGGTCGGTAAGTCGGGCGGAATCGGCAGACCGCGCACAAAGCGGTCAGGATGAGCGGCATAGGCGGCTTGCAAGACCTGCTGGCGTTGGTCCCGGATCGCTTCAGCTTGCCCATAATGAACAGAGGCAGGGGTCAGTAAGCCTAAAGCGGTGTGATAGGGGTCGTGATTGTACCAGTGAAAGAAGGGTCTGAGCCAGTGGCGACCATCGGCCAGGGAGCCAAACTGCTCCGGAAAATCGGGACGATATTTGAGGGTCTTGAACTGAGCCTCAGAGTAAGGAGTGTCGTTAGAGACTGTTTTAAAAGCCTTCCAGGGTCCACGGATGGACACAGATTGTCACTGATATTATCAAAATTTTGATAAAAATCTGTGAACATCAGTGTAAATCTGTGGACAACTCTGTAAACTTTCACTTTTAAAACAGCTTCTTAGAGACCCGTGGCCGGGAGTGAGATTTGATGACGCCCAGATCAATCAGCAGTTAGCTGGGATGAACCAACTGGTTACGTCGTTCCCGAACTTCCTGATATGCCGCTAAAATGCGGCACATCGTCCGCCAATGGCAGACATACCCCCCGTCATCCAACAAGGTGGCATACAGCTGGCGGGGCGTCTGATCCTGAAACCGTTCGCTGTTGAGCAAATCTCGCACCTCAACCCGTTCCGCCTCACTCAAGGCTCGCCTTGGTTTGGGGCGCGGTTTGGGGGCCGCCTGCGGCTGGCGGGCGCGGTACAGCATGCTGCGTGGCACATTCAGAGTGCGACAAGCCGCCACGATCCCTACCTGTTGCCCCAACTGTTCGGCGATCTCGATCACGGCTGCTCGTCCGGCTCGACTTCGTAAATCGGTAAATTGCCCATCATTTGAGTCTTTTGCCCAAACTCAGGTATAATTGGACAAGGCTTGAACAAGGGTGTGCCCGTGACGGATGTCAGCGGTAGCAATGAATTTGATAACGAATGGCTCTGCCCATACTGTCTGGCGCTGACAACGCCGGAGGATCAGCACTGTCCGGCCTGTCGCCAGCCGTTGGTGTTGTATGAGCGGAAGCGCAGAAAGCGAAGCGTCTGGCTATGGCGGGGCATTTTCTTTCAGTACGCGGTCGCCATTTATCTGATCGCTTTTGGCGCGGGGACAATGACCCTGGCTGTAAAATTCAACGGCATCAGCGACCCGGTTCCCTTTTTGCCCCTCTACCTGGGCTTAACTACCGGCCAACCGGCCGATCTTGCCCATCTCGTTTTGGAAGCCTTTCCCCGCTGGATATTTTGGAGTATCATCGCGGCAACGCTCTACTCTATTTTCTTGATGATCGTTTTGACCATCCGGCTCCGGCAGGGCCATCTGCTTTATATGCTCAACGCCGGCATCGTTTTCGCCCTGGGGGGACTAACGCTCTACCTGTTCCGCGAGTCGCTGTTGATCGTTAGCATCTGTCTGGTCGGTATGAGCATCGGCACTGTACAGTTGCTTATCGCCCTGCAAATCACGCCCGATTTCAGCTACCAGTCACGACGGCTCAAGCTGGTTCCGGCTCAGGGAGTCAAAGATCACACCAATTTTTTCCTCAGCGGTCGGGATTATGCCAGGGCGGGGCTGTGGGGACTGGCAGCGCTACATCTACGGCGGGCCGTCGTGGCCAGGCCGCAAAAAGCTCAATATTGCCTGGCGTTGGCCGTGGCTTACCTCAACGTCAAGCGGTATGCGTTGGCCGAGGAGATGGCTGCCAAAACGGAACGCCTCGCGCCGAATCATCCAAAGGTGGCCGAGTTACGCCGCTTTCTGCGGGAACAACGAGTCGGTTGATCCCTAACGAGGGTAACGGTCTAGCTGTATGAGATAAAGACGTCTCTCGATAAGTCGGGGACGATTCATCTTCAATAATACTCCTCTCGTAAGCGGAGCATCGCTTTAGCTCGCAGGACGCCCAGAAAATCACCTAATTCGACATAAAAGTTTAATTCCTCGGTTTCGGCGCTATTCAAACCTCGCGTTCTTTCTTTAGCCGACAGGGTTTGTGCCCGGTGGCGGGCTTCGTCAGAAAGCTGAAAATGGACAATATCGGTGGCCGAAGGGCTGCTACTTAGAAACTCAATAACCTCATTATAAGCCTGCACCTTTTCCGTTTTGACCGTTGGCAAAAGCGGGGCATCTGAGACAAACGCCGTGAGTAATTCCTCTTCCAAAGAACGATTTGTTTGCCGACTACGTTGTTTTAATTTTTGGTGGGATGGTTCATATCCCCAAGAAATTTGGTTGACAACGTCGTAAAACGTAAAGCGCAAAACGTAATGATTTTGACAAAATAACCGCTTACGTTTCACGTTTTTCGTTTTACGGGGTGACGTTGTTCAATCCGGCGGGTAAGAAAGTGTCAACCTATTTGTAAACCATCCCGATTTTATCTAAAAATTTATCCCCTAATCTCCAAATCCCCGCGAAAAATGATCGTTTGGGGAGGCTGCCGAATAGTTACAAAACATGTACAATACCTCGTAGCTTTTTGATCTAAAGGATACAACCTTATGCCACCGCACAACCGACTTGGCCAACTGATCCTTCTCGCTCTTATCATCACCGGCATCGGTGCCTTCATTTTCCTAAAACCGGGGCCGGATGCCCCATTAGTCTGGGCGATGATCCTGACCCCGACCGCCACAGCGACGGCGACGGCTACCGCCACACCCACGGCTACCGCCACACCCACGGCGACGGCCACCCAGACCCCCTCACCCACCGCCAGCCCGACGGCCACGCCCACCCGGACGCCGACCGCCACGCCCTCCCAAACGCCCACGGCGACCCAGACGCCCACCCCGGCCCCAACCAAGACCCCGACCGCCACGCCCCCGCCCTCCCCGACCGTGCCCACCTCGGAGCGGTCGCTGCTGATCGACCAGGATGAGCAGATGATGTATGTCTATGAACAGGAGCGGCTCATCCGCACCATTCCGGTCAGCACCGGTTCCCCGGTCGGTAACAGTTTTACGCCGGCCTGGAGTGGGCAGGTGGGCGATGGGTGGCGCGGCGGGCCGATTGGCAGCGAGGGTTTTTATACCGATCACATCTGGTATCTGTTTGCCGGGCCGAGAGGCTCGATTTTGATCCACACCGTGCCCTATAAGCTGGATGGAGCGGACAAAGTTTATGACCGGCCGGAAGCGCTGGGCGTGACCCCCACCTCCCACGGCTGCGTGCGTATCGCGCCGGAGGATGCGTTCTGGCTGGAAACGTGGAACCCAACCGGCGTGTCGATTGAGATCACCCGCTGGAGCAAGGGCATCACCCCAACGAATCAATTGCTGCTACCCACGCCCACGCCGACTCCGACCGGTTCCCTGCCCCGGATCAATGTCCCGCATTGAGCAAGAAAGATGTATATTCCAGGTTGGGGCGAACTATCTGCCCCAGAAGTAAATGATCCCATTTATCCACCCAACTTTGCGGAACAGGTATGCTTACAGTACAATCAGGAAGGATTTAGGAGTTACGCAGTTCACCCCCGAAACCCCCTCCCAGCCTCCCCCGCAGCGGGGTAGGAGCCAGCTTCCCCCCGAATCGGGGGGATTGAGGGGGATAAAATACGGCAACTGTGTAACTTCCAGGATTAATACTATTTCCCCAAGGAGAAACTCGTGGAACGAACACTCATTTTGATTAAACCGGACGGGGTGGAGCGGGGCTTGATCGGCCCCATCATCACCCGTTTTGAGCAACGGGGCCTGAAATTGGTCGGTATGAAACTGCTGGATGTCTCCGACGATTTGGCCCGCGAACATTACGCCGTACACGAAGGTAAACCCTTCTTCGAGCCGTTGATTGCTTACATCACTGCCGCGCCGGTGGTGGCGATGGTCCTGGAAGGGCCGGAGGCGATCCAGGCGGCCCGCAATACGATTGGGGCTACCAAGCCGGTCGAGGCCAGCCCTGGCTCGATTCGGGGGGATTTTGGGATGATGGTCGGGCGCAATTTGGTTCACGGCTCCGACAGCCCCGAAAATGCGGCTGCGGAAATTGCCCTCTGGTTCGACGAGGCGGAGTTGATCGACTATGATCGCACCCTCGAACCGTGGATTTTGGAATTGGATGATTAAAGAATTGAGGTAAATATGGCGGACGCAGCACAACCAAACGCCCAGGCCAACAGTAGTAGCGAAAGCAGCGAAATCAACATCAAAGGCAAAGACGTCAACAATATTCAGGCCGACACTGTCTCTGTCCGGCAGGGACGGGCCGGGGATGTTCGAGCCAACAAGGTGGTCATTTCGCAGGCCGGGGCGGAGAACATTCAGGGGGAGACGGTCGAACTCCGGCAGGGCGGAACCCAGACGATCAAAGGCCAGACCGTGACGGTGCGGCAGGGGGGCGTGGTTCAGGCCAACGCCGATACCCTGTCGGTGACCGAAGGAGGTATTGTCTTTGCCGATACGCAGGAGGCCCATCTGACCGCCTCGCGGGCCGGGGCCATCATCGCTAAAGGGGATGTCACCCTGGATCAGAGCGGCGCCCGGCTGATCCTGGCCCGGGGGGATGTGACGATGGACCAGAGCGGCAGTGGCTTGGTCATTGGCCGCCACGTCGCCACCGGCGATAACAACGGCACGGTTCTGGTTCTCGCCGGGCGGGTCGATGGGCCGGTCAACGCGGTCTTTGGCCCGACGGCCAGCGCGGCCTTCGGGGCTGCCTTTGCTGTGGTCTTTACGTTCTTACTGTGGCTGAGGCGACGTTTTTCATGAACGATAAAGTGAAAGACAAAGAGACCTATTTGAGTCTTCTCAAGTTTGTATGGCCTTTCTTTAAAAAGCCGCTGGCCAAGCGGGTCGCTGATTACGTGCAGGTTCGCCGGGCCAGGCGTCTGGGGCTGGATCAGCCCGACTCGGCTGCTGACGGGCCAAAAAAGCAGGCCGCGAAACCCAAAGGAACGGCCAAACTGGCGGTTGCTTTCACTTCGTTGGGGTTACTACTGGGCAGCGCCGTCGGTTTTATCGTCGCTCAATTTGTTGATGACGAAGACTTGCCCCAACCTATCGGGCAAACATTACAACGGATCAGGAAATAAACAGATTTTATCTTTCTTAAAAGTTACGCAGTTGAGCGACAAACGCATCCTGAGTAGGCGAAGCCGTATCGAAGGGTGACGTTTGGAGCGACTGCACCCCCTTCGACAGGCTCAGGACGCGGCCTCGATACGCCCTTTTAAGGCTACTTGGGATGCGAACAGCGTAACTCCTGTTTCTCTCCGCTTGTTTCGACATCCGTTGTAGTTTGCCCAAATTCCGGGAGGTAGATTGTGTATATCGTTACAACCCAACAGATGCAAGCCGCTGAAAAAGCCGCAGACGCTGCCGACCTCAGTTACGATCAGATGATGGAACACGCCGGCCACGCTGTGGCCGAGGCTATCGCCGCCCAGTTCGAGGTGGCCGGGGTGCGAGTCCTGGTGTTGGTCGGTCCCGGCAACAACGGCGGCGACGGCCTGGTGGTGGCCCGCTACCTGTCCCAGATGGGGGCCACGGTGACCGTCTACGTCTGGAAACGTAATCTGGAGGGGGATCACAATTGGGATTTGCTGGATGCGACCGGCGTCGAGTGCGTTCTAAGCGACGACGAGGACAGTCAAACCCGCCTGAGCGTCTTACAGGCCGAGTCGGCCATCATCGTCGATGCTCTGCTGGGAACCGGCGTCTCCCGGCCCATCGAGGGCACGCTGGCCGAGTTGCTGGACCAGACGAAAGCGGTCGTGGCCGAGCGGCGCACCCCGACAGCCGGTCTGCTCGTCGAACCGGCCCTGCCCACTTTTGAAACGGAGTTTGGCCCGGCGGTAGTAGCCGTTGATGTCCCCTCCGGCCTCAACAGCGATACCGGCGCGGTTGACCCCCACACCCTCAAGGCCGACCTGACGGTCACGCTGGCGGCAGTCAAGTATGGTCACCTTCTGGTGCCCGGCCTGGACAGTGTCGGCCAGTTGGTCGTTGGCGACATCGGCATTACGCCCGATTATTACCCGGACGAGGTCACCGTCGAGATGGCTACCGCCCCCAAAGTGGTGGCGATGCTGCCGGAGCGACCGGCCTCCGGCCACAAAGGCACATTTGGCACGGCGCTGATCGTGGCCGGGTCGCTCAACTATACCGGCGCGGCCCGCCTGTCCGGGCAAGCGGCCACCCGGAGCGGAGCCGGGCTGGTCACGCTGGCCCCGCCCCGGACCATCTACCCGATTTTGGCCGCCGGTCTGATTGAGGCCACCTATCTGCCCCTGCCTGATGAGGAGGGGAACCTGGTGGGGGCGGCGGCTGAGACGCTCCGGGCCGGGCTGGGTCGGGCCGGGGCGCTGCTCATCGGGCCGGGGCTGGGCCAGAGCGAGGGGACCGACGCCTTTCTGTCGAGCCTGCTGGCGGCGAAGGCTGATCTGCCGCCGTTGGTCCTGGACGCCGATGCTCTCAACACACTGGCCAAACAGGCGGAGTGGTGGCAGCGGCTGCCACCCGACTCCATTTTGACGCCCCACCCCGGCGAGATGGCCCGCTTGATGGACAGCAGCATCGACGAAGTGCAGGCCAACCGGCTCGATGTGGCCCGTGATATGGCCGCCCGTTGGAGCCAAATCGTGCTGCTCAAGGGCGCTTACACCATCATCGCCGCCCCGGATGGCCGGGTTATGGTTATGCCCTTCGCCAATCCTGCCCTGGCCAAAGCCGGGTCGGGCGATGTCCTGGCCGGGACCATTGTCAGCCTGCGGGCGCAGGGGGTAGCCCCATTCGAGGCGGCCATCGCCGGGGCCTACCTCCACGGCGTCGCCGGGGAGATTGCCCGCGAGTCGCTGGGCGCAGCTACGGTCGTCGCCGGCGATTTGGTTAATTTTTTGCCGACAGTTTTTTGGGAGGTAGCTCAAAAATAAGGTTCGTCCTCAACAACTGTTTATGAGTAGTTTTCAACGCTAAAGTATCAACTTGTTTCGACAAGATTAACAAGACCTACGGCAAGATTTTTTGTCATTTCATCCTGTAAATCCCGTAAATCTTGTCAAAGTCCTTTTGGGCAAAGTTCACAAGTTAGTTATGGAAACCACTTGTTTGTCATTGCTTGTTGTTACAACCGCCTCATCCGCCCGGATCAGGCGGTTTTGGTTTCAAGGCGCTGATATATGCGAAAGTCCTATTGAAAAGTAACGCGGATTGAGTATTATTAGGGAATGAGGACCCAATTCTAAAAGGTGTAAATAATTTTGGGACGCACCCAATCCAGATTATCTGCCGCAGGAGGTTAGCTCTGGCAGAACGTAGTATCATTCTCATTGTCGATGATGAGCCTATCGGGCGTAGTTACTTAAAAAAATTGCTGCGGGACGAAGGCTATGATTTGATTACAGCCAGCGACGGGCCAGAGGCGTTAGTCAAGGCGGCTGAGTTGACGCCGGATCTGATCCTGTTGGATGTGATGATGCCGGATATGGATGGCTTCGAGGTCTGCCGTCGCCTGCGAAATGATCCGTTCCTGGCCGAAGTGCCGATCATCATCGTCACCGCGCTGGACGACAGCGCCGCCTATCTGCGCGGCCTCGAATTGGGGGCCGACGATTTTGTGACCAAGCCCTTTAACCGGGTCGAACTCCAAGCCCGGGTCCGGACGATTACCCGCCTCAATCGCTACCGTCGTCTGCTGTCGGAACGGGCGCAGCGACAGCAGGCCGAAGAGTCGGAACGGCTCAAAGATCGCCTCATCTCCAACATCTCCCACGAACTCCGCACCCCCCTATCTGTGATTGCCCTGCTCTCCGGCAATCTGGACACCCTCTACGACAACTTGAGCGAAGAAAAGCGGCGACAAATGATCCGGGGTATTCGCAAACACGCCCAGGTTTTGAATGATCTGGTCGAAAATGTGCTGGAAACGGCCCGCCTCGAAAACAGACCGGCTGCGGCTGAGACTGACCAGCTCAACCTGGTCGAAATCGTCAAGAAAGAGGTGGATGAGCAGTTGCCGTTAGCCCAACAAAACGGACAGCGGCTGTCGTTAGCCGGGGTTGACTGTTTAAAAGTGTGGGGTAATGCCCACCAACTCCAGCAGATCATCCGCAATTTGCTCAACAATGCGATCAAGTACACGCCGGCGCAAGGACAAATCACCTGCGAATGTGCCCCTCTGTCCCCGATCCCGAATGGGGACGGCCCACCGGACCTGTGGCCGGGACAGCCAACGCTCCCCACCGACCGGGCCTGGGCCGCCGTGCGGGTGACGGATACCGGCATCGGCATCGACCCGACAGAGTTGCCCCATCTTTTCAAGCGCTTCTACCGGGTCAAAAGCCAGGGCAACGTGCCCGGAACCGGTCTGGGGCTGTCAATTGCCCAGGAGTTGGTAGACCTGCATCACGGTCGGCTGGCTGTGGCTTCGACGCCGGGCCAGGGTAGCACCTTTGCCGTTTATTTACCTTTGTGCCAAACTAAGGGTGAGGCAAAAACCTGACAGACAAAAGAAACGAGTACTATGGAAAAACAAACCGCAACAACCATTTTAGTTGTTGATGACCACCCTGACTTGTTAGAAAGCCTACAGTTGACCCTCTCGGCCGGCGGCTATTATGTGTTGACAGCTCTGGATGGGGCGGAAGCCCTGGACATCTTGGAGAGTCACAAGGTCGATCTGATTCTGGCCGATATTGCCATGCCCCGTGTCAACGGCTATCAACTGTATGAGCGGGTCCGAGAGAATGAGGAGTGGCTCTTGATCCCCTTTATTTTTTTGACAGCCCGGACTCTGGATAGCGATATTCGTTACGGCAAAGAGTTGGGAGTGGATGATTATTTGACCAAGCCCATCCAACCCGAAGATTTGTTAGCCGCCGTCCAGGGTAAGTTGCGCCGTGCCCAACAGTTGGCCCAAACCGGGGCCGGCACGCCCGACTCGGTAGCCACCCCGACGGCCAATTCGGGAATTATCAAAGTCGGCGCTCTGGAAATCGACTCCGGCCAGCACCAGGTTCGGTTTAATGATAAAAAAATACGGCTGTCGGCCCGCGAGTTTGTTTTGTTAGAATATTTAGCCCGACAGGTCAACCAACTGGCCTCGCCCCAGGAATTGATAGAAGTCACCCACGGTCTCGAAACCGATGCGGTCCAGGCCGGTATTCTGCTGCGTCCGCTGATCCGTTCCCTACGCCGTAAGTTAGGGTATCCGGTCGGCGAGACCGGCTGCCTGGAAAATGTACGGGGGGTCGGCTATCGTCTGATCGCCCCTCAATAGGGTTTGCACATTTCGCACGCTTCACACCCCATCATATCACAATCCATCCACGCTAT
>CAZWZZ010000001.1:17449-53721 GCA_964638395.1 uncultured Caldilineaceae bacterium | reverse complement strand
AACAACCAGAGTTAGCTAAAACTGGCCCAATCTGGTCATATCGGGAACTGCTGTAACGCCACAAACTCACATCAAGGCGCAAGCACCTCTAAAAGATTCCGCTCGGCTTCGTCGATGGCGCCCGGACTGGAGGGAAAATAACCGACCGACTCGATGAGTCGGCTGGTATTAGTCAGGTAAAAATTAATGAATGCCCCTACCTGGGATTTGTCTCGGATAACGCTGGCCGCCGAGTAGATCAACAGCGGCCGGGCCAGCGGATATTGTCCCGCCCCCACCGTTGCCAGGGTCGGCTCGATACCGTCCACAGATAACAATTTGAGCGTCTCGCTATTTTCCTGATAGGCGGCGACCGTCACAAAGCCAACCGCCGTGGGGTTCAGACTAACGCCCTGAACCACCTCCTCGTCAAGTGAAACAAATTGGGTATTGGGCGCGGCCAGAAGGGGTTGGGTCTCCCCATCAAAAACTTCATCCGTAAACAAACCGAAGGCTCCTGAGTCTTCGTCCAGCACGACCCGCGAGATGGGAGCGATGGGCCAATTGGAATTAACATCAGACCAGTTCTGGGCGGTAAAGATTTGTTGTAACTCATCCACAGAGGCATCGACGATGAAGTTATTCAAAGGGTTGACCACCACCACCAGGGCATCAACCCCGACCTGAAACTCGATAGGCTCCCGATCAATCTGGACACAACTTTCAGTCTCCTCGAGCGTGATGGG
Source organism: uncultured Caldilineaceae bacterium (assembly GCA_964638395.1). Lineage (GTDB taxonomy): Bacteria > Chloroflexota > Anaerolineae > 4572-78 > J111 > CAZWZZ01. The sequence continues at coordinate 52,996 of CAZWZZ010000001.1, read as the reverse complement.
CCGGCTGGCGATAGCAATATCGGCCTCGCCCGTCTGGCAGAAGAGCCGGAAGCCGGCCTCGGAACCAACGTTACTAAGTTGAAACTGACCGGTGTACCCTTGCTCGACAAACTCTGTGATCATAACCTGGGTCAAAGGAACGACCGTCGCACTGCCGGCGATGTAAATATCACCCCGAATCAGGGCGGGGTCTACCCGAGACAGGACGATTTGGCCGCGATAAATCCTGCTCGGAGCGGCAACGGTCGTCGTCGCCTGCTCAACCTCCGACACGGATTTGAAAGCGGCCTTGTCCAGCCCCAGTATGTTGGCCAGGATCGCAATCTTATCAGGCGGCCAGATTGTTTGATTGTTGAACTGGATACCGCTCAAATTGCCATCTTTTAACACCTGGCCCACTTGCAGGAGATTCAACTCTTCCAGCACCGGGTCGAGCAGCAGATCGGTGCTACGCAGTTCGACCTGAAAGAAGCGAAAGCCGGTCAGATCGGCCGTTTTGAGGTTGGCCCCATTCAGATTGGCCCCGATTAACGTCGCCCCATCCAGCTTGCTCTGGGTCAGGTCGGCCGAGGCCAGGTTGCTGCCGATCAAACTGGCCCCATTCAGATTGGCCCCGACCAAATCGACCCCGGTCAGATTGGTCAGGTTCAACCAGGCCCCGCTGAGATTAGCATGTCTCAAGGAGGCGCCGCTCAAATCTGCGCCGCTCAGGCTGGCCCCGCTCAAATCGGCCCCATCCAGATTGGCCCCGGCCAGATCGGCCCGGCTCAAATCAACGCCGCTCAGGTTCTTCCCGGACAAATCGACTTCGATTAATTTGGCTCGCTCAAGGACGGTCCCATTTAGGCTGACACGGGTCAAATTCGTGCGGGTTAGATCAGCCTGGCTGAGATCGGCCCCATTCAGTTGCGTGTTGTGGAGGTTGGTTTCTCGTAAATCGGTTTGTTGTAGATTAGCCCCTAAAAATTTACTGTATTGCAAATTGGCTTCCCGAAACGTGACGCCCGTCAAATCGGTCGCCGACAGATCGGCTCGATTTAAATCGCCCCGACTTAAATCGCTGCCGCGCAGATTAGCCTCAACAAAATTGGCCTGCCTCAATTCAAGGCCGCTCATATTGAGACCGGTCAGGCTAATCCCCATACAATCGGGATAACAAAACGTCGGTTGAACAATCCACAATCGAACCAGAATAAAAACGGCCCCAAAAAGCATCAGCACAAAAATCCCCCGGCTGACCAGGGAAGCGATAAAGGAGACCGCATAGGCTTTGTGCAGCGCGCCATAAAAGCGCAGGATGAACCAGGCCAGGAGAATGACCTGAAAAACTTCAAAGCCCCATTCGATCCAGGAGGTAGCCAGTCGAGTCAGGGTCAGCAAAGACAGGCTGTAGAGAACACCCCAGCCGATAATCAGAACGGTCAGCGGTTCCTCGAAAGTATCAACGAAGATGTCATCCAGTTTTGTTTCAGTTTTCTGGGTCAAAAAGCGGACGGTTCGCCCGAAGAGCCAATAAAAGATTAGCCCCCCAATAATAGATAGCCCTATAAACCCCAAGACCGTCAACCATTGGCTGCCCGGATTACCGTAATAACTGGTTTCTAAAAAGTCAGACATAGCTTATCCTTACCGGTTCTCTGAGATTTTTTGTAGTGAGGGCATCCTTGTGCCCGCTCTCGCATTGGGATGCGGTCGCTACCCCACAAAAAAAAGCTCATAGAGCGACCTTACCTTGGGGCCTCCGTTGGTTGAGAGGGGGGCGGCGGCGTTTCGGCCACCTGCGGGCCGGTCGAGCCGTTCGTCGAAATAACGCCCCGGAAAATCGTGTAAAATTTGGTTTGATCCAGCTCAATCGCCTGACGAATGAGTTGGCTGAGGTAAACTCGCCGCTGTTTTTCAGAGGCCAGAAACCAATCGGGATTTGGTTCGGGGGCTAAATTATGCTTTCTGAGGTCGTTCAACAGCTTTTGGCTGATGTCCTGCTGCCCTGTGCCGGCGGGGTCGTTTACAACGGCCATAAAAGTTCTGAAGACCTCGATGTCCGGTTGAACCTGGACTGCTTTCCAGCAGGCCCAACAGTATGACACCACCACCTCGTGCATCGTCTCTTTCAATTTGGGTTCTAGCTTGATTTGATCGCTGACCAGCCAGTGCAAATCGAGATTCAACTCGGTGCAAAAATCGGCCAGTTTGTGGATCAAGGCGTTCAAGGCCGGCTCCGGCATCTCAATGAGCCACGCTTTCAAGACCTCATCCCCCGGCCCTAAATTTTTGGCCGCCCACGCCTTGAACGGCTCGGACAGATCGGACGGCTGCTGCTTTTCCAACAGATTGCTGCCAAATTCCTTGACCTCATCGACGGCTTGAAAGAAAGGGGAATACTCTTTTTGCCACTCAAGGATCGTTTTATCGCTCTGTCGCTGTTTGAAGAGGGCAATCTCGGCGATCACAGCGACAATAATCGCCACAATGAATAAAATAACAAATGTAATCATCGCTCACTAATCCTCTATACTTCAATGTCATTAAGTTCGTAGCAGCCCGAGTAGGTGAGCGTAGCGAAACCGTATCGAGGGGTGCGGCGCAAATCCAAATCGTTGTATCAGCCGCACCCCTCGATACGCGCTCCACGCCGTTCCGCGCTACTCGGGATGCTATCAGTGCTTAGACATTGCTATACTTTACTTGACCTTCTCGGCCCGGACACAAATTCGCCCCGATAACAAGTCGGTGGCTGCGAAAACCTTGTCGCCGCCACTTTTTTCCACGGGCCGAGATTGCCCCGTCAAAATATACATATCGATCAGGCCCACGCCGTCAACAATAATCCCATCGACCGGGATCAACTCGCCCTCATTGACCACGACGATATCGCCCACGGCCAACTCATTCCGGGGAATTTTGACCTCGACCTCGTTGACCAGAATCCAGATCGAGCGGGAGGTCGGGCCAAAGAGATAGAGCAAGAGTTGCCGGTAGTTGTAATTCATCTCGACCAGCAATTTTTGATTCAGATGGTAGCTCCACTGCACCAGCGAGGCCAAAAAGTAGTAGTTGGCAGCCAACGTGCCAATGATGACAATGGAACTGACCATAGCCATTTTGGTGCGACTGCGGCTAAAAAAGGCTTGGTAAGCATTCTCGAAGGTGGGCAGAGCGCCATAAATCGTCAGGGGGATGCTGGCCACCCCCAACGGCGGGTAGACCAGACCGCCGGTAATGGATAAACCCAGAGAAACCGAGGAGATGGTAAAATCTCGATTGATCTGCGGTTCGAGTTGGGCCAGACTGATTTGATCCGGGACAGCGACCGACTCCGGGGTGGGGGCAGCCTCGTCCCGGGCCGTCAGCCAAGACGCCTCCCGGCCTTGTGTCTGTTTTCTAAATGTTTTGATCCCGGTGTAAACAACCCCGCCCACCAGAAAGATTTCAAATATCAAGAGCATGGTAAACCTCGAATCAACTATCTGATGATACTCACAACGTATCTTATAAACGTCCAAAAAACGTCCATTCTCACCGGCGTGATTCAGAAACCTGAGATGTTCGCTTGACATTGGAGCCACAGCCTGCGTAAAACGTAAGGCGCAAAACGTAATGATTTTGACAAAATAACGTCCTAAGTTTCACGTTTTGCGTTTTACGGAGTGACGTTGCTCAACCCGACGGGTAAAAAAGTGTCAACTTATTCTGAACCGTCCAGGAGTTGCACATCGTTATGCTTCAGCCTCGGCCAGGGTGGCTAAAAATGTGGCTCGATCCCGGTCGGCGGCTTTTAACAACGCCTGCCGGATGTACGCCTCCCGCGCCTCGGTGGCGGCCATGTAGATGTCCGGCGGCGGCGGGGGGATCACCTCTTTGTAACTCAAACGGACGAACAGGGTTTGGTTGAGCGAGCGATACCGGGGCTGGGCCAAATCTTGTCGCCAGGCCAGGTAACGCTCGAAAAGACGAATCTCCGCTCGAACCGGTTGGGCGCGTTGGTAAACGGCAATATAATCCAGGGCCAGGCGCTGTAACTTCGGTTTTAGCGGGCTATTTTTCAGCGCGTCCTCGACCAGCCAGCTTAATTCAAAGCCTATGCGGGTACAGTATTGCCGCCAATGGTGGTAAAAGGTCCGCAACGCCGACTCAGGCCAGGTCTCCAGACCGGCCGGGAATGTTTGCACCAGAGCGACCCACTCAGACGAGGGTGGCCCCTGTTCGAGACAGGCGGCCAACCAACTTTCGATCAACGTCCGTAAAGTCTCAGCCGAAATATCAGCGTCGCTTTCCTGTCGCCGGGCAATGCGGCTCAGGCCGGCCTTCAACCCCTCGATTCTCGAACTGTCTGCCGGGCGGGGCGGGTCAGGCGGCGCTTCGCTCCGGGCCGCCGTCTTGGCCGCCGGTTTAGTTTTGGCCGTAGCTCGCCCTTTTTTAGGAACCGGTTGGTCTGCCGCCGGCTCAGGGGGCGACTCCCCATCCGTTTCTGCTTCCGGTGCGTCGGTTTCAGCCTCGGTAAAGGCCGACAGCGTCCCGGCCAGGGCTGCGGCGGTGCGTTTTTTCTTGCCGTCGGTTGATTTAGCCACGATGTAACACCTCCTCCATTAAAGTCATATAAGCGGCCGCCCCATCGCTGTTGGGCGCGTACAGAAAAATATCCTGACCCTGAGCGTGGGCCTCGCCAATGACCACGCGCTCCGGGATGGCCGATAACACCAGACCGCTAAAGGCCGCGGTCAGCTCCTCGACGGTGCTGGTAGCCAGGTTGGTCCGGTTGAGGCGCACCGGCAGCAGCCCCAACAGCCGCAGGTCAGGATTGGCCTGGCCGACCTTGTCGATGGTTTGGCGCAGTAGCCCCAACCCAATCAGTGGAAAAACGCCCGGTTCTATCGGAATCAGCACCTCGGTGGCGGCCATCAGAGCGTTGATCGTCAACAACCCCAAGCTGGGGGGGCAGTCGATAATCATCACGTCGTAAGTGTCCCGGATCGGGTGTAAGGCTTGCCGCAGTCGATTTTCTCGCTGAAAAATGGAGACCAAATCCTGCTCGGCGGTGGCCAGGGTCAGGTGGGCCGGCAAAATATCGAGGGTAGCCGCCGGTAGGTCGTGCCGGTCATGGGCCGCTAACTCAACCGAGCGCACCACCTGCGTGGCATCAGCCTCCTTTAGTAACATATCGTATACGGTTGAACCGGGGTCAGGTCCGGCCACGTAGGTCGTCCCGAAGAAAACGGCGCTGGTATTGGCCTGGGGGTCCAAATCGGCCAACAGCACCCGTTTCCGGCCGTAGCGGGCCAGGCCGGCCGCCAGATTGATGGCGGTGGTGGTTTTGCCGGTTCCCCCTTTTTGATTGGCAATAGCAATTAATCGGGTCATACTCCTCCTCTTTTCAGCGACATCCTATTTTGTCTACCGCGCCCCGTATGGTACGCCCTCCCGTTCGGGGAAGGAAATGCCATGCTTCTCGAACGCATCCCAGATTTTAAGATAAATATCGTTGTACACGGTTCCGGGACCGGTTGTATCGATATCAATAAAAACCCTAATTCTAAAATCCATCCCCATTTCATCGATATTGAGCAAGAGAACTTTAGGTTTTTTGTCAGGCAAAATGTGGGGGCAGCTCTCGGCGATCTCCATTAAAAGTTCAAGAATTTCTGTGGGAGATTTTCTGTAGTCGGTCCGCACCTGTAGATCGAGCCGTAACAGGCTATCACTGCCGGTGTAGGTGGTGACAGTATCGGCTAATAGCGTTTGGTTGGGAACAATCACTTCTTTGCTGTCCCGTAATTTGACGTGGGTCGAACTGACCTTCAATTTGGTAATAGTTCCCCGCGAGCCATCAATGACGATTTGGTCGCCCGGCCGGATAGAACCTTCAAATAAGAGCAACAGCCCGCTGATGAAGTTGCCCAAAACCTCCTTGAGGGCAAAGCCGACCCCGACCGACAGCCCGGCGGTGATGGCGGCAAAGGTGGTCGCCGACACCCCTAAGGCGCTGAGAGCCATCACAATTCCCACCGCTATCAGGATGTAACCGATCAAGGCCAGGGCGGCCTCCAGGCGGCCTGTGTTGATGTTGGTGAAGCGATGGGCCGCCCCCAGGATAATGTTGTTCACCCCCCAAATCCCGTTGAACCAGAAGTAAAGGCCCACGGTGGCCAGGAACAAGGCTCCAATCGTCACCGGGCTTTCAGAAAAGTTGGCCAGGACGATGTTGGCCGAGGCGGGAATGTTAACAAACAAACTCAGGACGTAATAGCCGACAAAGAGGCTAAACAGCGGGCCAAACAAACGGCTTTGAAACCCGCTGACTCTCGGCTCAGGGAAGAAGAGGTAGAGGACCGCAAACACAAGCCGGTACATGAACAAGACCCACAGGATGAAGGCCAGTAAGCGCAGCAACCCCACGACCTGACCGCGCCCCAGGATCGTGGCGATGGCCATATTTGTCAGGAGGATGGCTAAAACGGGGTAGATGAGTAATCTCAAGCCTGGAATGAGGCGTTTGGCAACTCGTTTCGGCGAGTTGTCATCAGCGGCGAAGGCCTCGATGCGGGGCGCAATCCAGCGGGTGACGACAAAATTCAAAAGGAGGGTCCCCACCCAGGCCAGCAGCACAACGGCGGCAATAATCATTACCTGGCGTTGAACATCGGGCCGGCTTAAAGAGATTTGGACCTTTCGGAATAGGTCGGTAAAAAAATCGAGAATAGTTTGATTTTGTTCAGTCATGGCAGTTCTTTCATATAAGATAGACTAGAGCTTAGGCATGGAAAATCAATAACTCCCACACGGTGAAAGGCAGTAATTGGTAATTGGTTATTAGGCATTGAATTACCAATTACTATTTACTAATTACCAACGTCTTCAATACTGAGGTTAATTATTGCTTGTACTTTCGTCGGCTAAATCATCAGTCAGGTTATCAAAAGTCCGATAGACGGGACTTTCTTCGATCAACGAGCGTTGGTTCCGGGTCGGCAGCAGGATGGTGTTATCAATTTCCGAGATGAAGGTGTTCAGCAGGGGGTCATCCGCCGTAACCAGGGCGATGTTGCGGGTGGGAATGAAGTTGGCCGCTTGCATCAGCGACGTTTGCTGGGCTTCGGTGGTGGCAAACTCGACAAATTTAAGGGCCAACATCGTTTGCTCATCCGTTGCCTCCTGGAAGAAGTAAAAGCCATCAACATCCAGAATGGGACGGGCGGGCTGTTCCTCTTCCGCCCCCACCGGCAGAGGCACGATCCCGACGTTGGCCGTGCCCAATTCTTCCTGGGCCTCGTTCAAAAAGTCGGGCTTGGCCACCAGATAGGCTACCTCACCCGCCAAAAAACGTTGTTGCAAGGCGGCTTGATCCTCGCTGAAGATAAACTGCTCCGAGTCATCGACGTCGTTCAACCAATCTTGCCAGGCGCTCAACGCGGCCGGGTTCAACAACAACTCGCCCTGGTCATCGAACAGATTGCCGCCCAGACACGGCTCACAGCCAAAGGCCGAGGCTCCCCACAAAAGGTCATAAAAGCCGATGGGCATGGCCACGCTCAGGCCCGATTCTGCCTGCTCTAACAACCCGGCAAAGGTCGCTGCCGGTTCCTCCACCAAATCTTGGTTGTAATAGAGGGCCGGCATAGAAATGGTTTGAGGCAATCCGTACAGTTCCTCCCCGCCCGCTCTCGAAAAGGCGCTGATGCCTCTGGGTAGGAAGTCGATCAGCTTGTCGCTATCGACCAGCGGGCTGATGTCCCGAATGAGCGAGGCGTCTTGATAGGCTTCCAAATTGGTATGGGGACCAACGAAGAAATCGGGCGGCTCGATCTCGCTGTCCGCTTCTAAGGTTTGGGTCAACTGTTCGGTAAAGGTTTCCTCGGGGATGAGGACGGGATTGATTTGAATACCGGGGCAAACCTCAGCAAAATCGGTGATGACCGTTTGCCAGGCCAGTTGCTCAGGTTCGTTCCAACTGTGCCACAGGGTAATTTCACCCTCATCCGGGCAATCCTCGATGACCACGGTTTCGGTAATGGCGATGCCGTTGGTGGCATCCACCAGGTTGACAAAATCTTGAACCGCATCGGCCGGGGCAATGTCGTTATCAAGCACCTGCTCATAGACCACGTTGCCCCACTCCAACATAGCTTGGGTCTCCGAAACGTTGGGCAGGACGGTGGCCCCATTTGTCTGCTCGATAAAGCCTTCAACCACCGGATAATCAGCCGTACTGACGTTGATGTTGATGGGGATTTTATCGGTTTGGGTTAGCAATATCTCCTGGCTTTGAATATCGGTCATAAATTGAGCCAACTCCAGGGCCACCGCCTGTTGGTCCGGTGAACTAAAGGGACTGAGCAACAGGGTATCCACCTCGAGGATGGGACTACCGGAGGGCAACGGCACGACGCCAATCTGTTCAGCGCCCAATTCGGTGCGGAGGGTTTTTAGTTGGGTCGTATCTCCGACTAACAAACCGGCCTGCTGCTCGACGAAAAGGGTCTGCAACTCGGTTTTATCGGCGCTGAGAACCATACCGGGCGTGGTTTGCGCCTCTTTGAGCCAGGCTAACCACTCGGTCAGCCCCAAGTCACCCAACAACAACCGCCCCTCCTCATCAAAGATAGGCTGTTGGCCACTCTCGCCAAAGGCGGCGATGCCCCAATAGCTATCCAGAAAGTTGATTGGCACGGCCACCTGATTTTCAGCGGAGGCCAGCGGTACCAAATCATTCAGCACCACGGGCGGCGTATCGACCAATTCGACGTTGTAATACATGGCCATCAGGTCGATGGCAAGCGGCACGCCATACAGATTATCTTGATACAACACCGCCTCTTCGACCAACGGGATAAGGCGTTGAGAAAAATCGGGGTCGAGTCCTTCACTCAAGTTCAACAGCGCCTCTTGGCTGGCCAGGTTGTTGATGTGGAAATTGGTACCAATGATGACATCCGGCGCTTCGTCCTGTTCGATGCTCTCCAGATAGCGGGTCAGTAACTCGGCCGCTTCAACGCTCTCGACGGTGATGGCGGCCTCGGGGCACTGTTGCCCGAAGGCTTCGATGATTTGTTCCAGAGCCGCTTCATTCGCTTCCCGCCAGGGGTTCCACAGGGTGATCGTCCCGGCGGCCTCGCACGCCCGTTGGCGGGTGACCATCGTTTCCACATCGTATTGCTCATTCACCTGTTCGGTCAGCGTGGTGGCGGCGTCGCCGACCCTGACTTCACCCTCCAGAGCCTGGGCGTAAGCGTCATCCCCCAGATCAATCAGAGCGGTCAATTTTTCGATATCTTTCAACTCGACCGGGACGGCGGTTTTACTCTGGGCGATAAATTCGGCCACCACTGCAGAGACGCGAGGGTCGATATCGACCCGATTGTTCGTCGGTAATTTGCCTACGGCCAGGGCCAACTTCCGCTGCTGTTCGGCGTTGGTCAGATATTGGGCCAGGCGGAGGGACAAATCGGCGCTGTTGGGCGTGGTGGCCTGGTTGAACATCAACGCCTCGGCTTGCAGAAACGGCCCGGCCGGTTTATTCTGCCGCCCCGGTAGTCGGATCACCCCCACATTCTCCGGGCCGAGGGCCGCTTGCAGGGCCGGATACTCCTGGGTGCTGCCGACGTAGTAGGTGGCCCGACCGGTGGTAAAGAGCAGGTTTAGCTCATCCAGATTGCGGTTGAGGATGATGTTGGGATTTTCGTTCGCCTGTTTCAGCCAATTGAGCCAATTGGCAAAGCCGCCCTGGTTGAGAATGACCCGCTCTTCCTCATCAAACAGCTCCCCCCCAAAGGTCTGAATCCCCCAGAAGGCGTTGTAAAAATCGGCGGGGAAAGCGACCGTGTGCCCATGACTGGCCTGTTGCAACAACTCATCCAGCGTACTCGCCGGAGCCACCGCTTCTTCTGAGGGAGTGTCGCTGATCGTCGCCACCTGGCTCGCAATTTGGTCGAGCGCAGTCAAGGTTTCGGTGTGGGTGATGGTCGCCTGTTGCTCCTGGATCAGGGCGATGACCGCCTCGTTGTTGGAGTCGCCCTCGGTGGATGTCGTTCGCAACAGGCTTTTGTTGTAATACAACACCTGCGTGTTGAGGGTCAGCGGCAAGCCATACACCGCGTCGTTGTAGCGGAGCATATCCAGAGCCGCCGTCAGGTAGATGTCGAGATCGACATCCTCTCGACTGCTAATATCTTGAATGAGCCGCTCATCGGCTAAATCCTGGGCCCAACTGGCCGGGGCGATCAAAATATCCGGCCCCAAGCCGGCCTCGATCTGGTAGCGATAGGTTTCGCCGATGGCATCGATGTCATAAAACTCCTCCACAATGGACACATTGGGGTGAAGTTCCATAAAGCCATCCAACAGTTCTCGCAGGGCGATTTGTTCTTGGCCCTGCCAGGTGTGCCAAATCAAGATTTGACCTTCCAGATCGTCGTTGGAGACTGTGTCCGGCTCGCCATCCAAGACGCTAAAGCAGCCGGCCAGCAGCAGGATTAGAATAAAGATCAGGCTTAATGATTTGTGTCTTTTCATTTTTATGTTCCGTTTTATTATTATTTAAGAATCTATTATCGGTAGAGCGCAGCACCCTTCGATACAACCTCGTTCCTCAGTTTACCCAGGATGCGCGGTTACGGTCTACTGAATTATGCATAATCGGTTTGACACAGTGGCTCAAGGAATAATTTTTATGTAATCATCCTCGTGCAGATTGCGGCGGACATAATAAGGACAGGGTGTCCCCAGCATCCCCAACAAGATGGGCGGAACGGTTGAGCCGGTTTGTAGAACCTGATAGGGAATCCGTATTTCCTCCATCTCTTCGATGCCTAACTCGATGTCATCAAAATTTTGATAGGGCCAGGTGTAAGATTCTATGACAGACAACTGACTATCATAGCGGAGGGGATGGACAAAGCAGACGTTGGCTTCCATTTCTCGACGGATTTTTTCCTCTAATTGATCGTGATGGCTATTTAATATCTCAACTAATTGTTCGACAAACCGTTGAGGTAGAAATTTTTCAAAGAACCTAATAACCTCCGCATATTCTTCAATCGGCAGGGTATAATACAGTTTGCTAATTTTAAATCGTTGTACAGTATCAGCTTGCCAGGTAATTAATTTGGACTGATACAGTCCGAAAGGATTATTGGCGACAATAATCTGTTCAACTTCATACCCTTTCTCCAATCGTTTGAACAAATCCGCCCGGTCTTTCGGGTTACTCAACGAGCGTATGGCCCCCGGGTTGCCTTTGCTTCTTGGCTTAAACTGTAACAGACAATCATATTTACTCCAGATACAAAGGCCACTCATGGCAACCCGATATTCTGTTTGTAATGGCCTGTGACAAGGGTTCCAAACCCCCTCCCATTGACAGCTCACTGAGGGGCTTTGGGTTAGCTTTATCTGAACGTCCGGATCTCCATTCCAGCAAGCTAAGTTGTCCTGAATATAAAATGCACCATATTTTAGCTGTTGTTTGTTTGCGGCTACGATTTTTCTTCTCCTATATCTGTTCAGAAACGTCGATTCACGATTTTTTGTAGATGATGTGTCTATCATCACGTCGTAAAGCTCTGGCGTTGTTTGGATATTTCCCCATAGCGACCCCAACCCGGAAGCAAAAAATGGGGAGTTCCTGGTTAGAGAAGCCAAAGACTTGTTGTAATGTTTCGTACCCGCTAGCCACCAAAGGAATAAGGTGGGACGGTATCTTCAATCGACCCTGGTGAAAGGGATAGATGGTGCTGGTCAGGTTGGTCAGGGGTTGAAACCCATAACCGGTTAGATTAAATAAGAGCCAGACCCTCAAAGAAAGCCGCCCCGCGGCTATTAAATCTTTACTATCATCTGAGGCCGTGGTAATACAACCGATGCCGGCCCCATCGTCATAACTTATGGGGGATAACTCTGAGGAGTCATCGAAAAAGGTTGTCTCGAAACGATATAACCAATCTGGATACCAATCGAAATGAGTCGCAGCCCACCAGACTCGGGAACGAAGATAATAGACCCAGTTTTCCGGCCCGCGTAAAAAACTTCGCCAGGACATACCGTCTCTGGAGGCGGCGATCTGTTTATCGGTGAAGCGGGTCCAACGCATTAAATCCTGGCGTAACTCGTCCCATTCCATTACTTTCTGGTCGGCGTTTTTCAAGAGCTGTAAATATTCGTCAGGGTACCGGTCGATAAAATAGATATTCGCCCCCTGATTGGTCCCGGCCTGACGATGAACTTCTTGAAAGACTGGATCGTTGAGCGTTCCCCCGACATATTTACGGCGGTCGGTGTGGCGTAGATAGATAGCCAGGCTCAAAGGGTCGGGCGTTGTCTGGGCAGGGTTGAGTTCCGCCTTTAGCCAGGGAGAAGCATCAGACCGATCTTCCAGGAACAGGGTTGTATGGACGGCCAACGCCTCCTGACTACAAGCTAACTCTAACGTTTCCAGCAACATCCCCAGCCCCATGACCGATAAATCATCAGGAAATGTGGCCAGTTTAGCCCGTTCAGAGGAGTGAAAAATCTTAAGCCGGTTATCATCGATGATGATTTTCCACGGTTGGCTATTCTCCGGGGTGGGAACTTGTAACAGAGCCTGGGCGACGCGATAGATTTTTTGTTGGTCAACCCGGATGGGATTGGACGTGAGTACTGTCAAATTTTTAACTCCCGGTATGTCTTCTCAGCCAGATAAAGCGTCTGGTCACCCGCTTCTAATCTCTTTCTATGGTCAAGTAGCGGCTTGGTGGTCACCCCTAAGCCGACCACGACACTGGAGCAAAATAATACCTCGGCAAAGGTAATCCCGAAGCCAAAATATAGAATCCCGACCCCACACAGGGCACTGGCCGCCGCAATTGTGGCAATATTTGTTCGATTATTTTGGTTTAAGGACTCAGCAAGGTGAAATAATTCAGGCAATTGCTTCAGGCTGCCATCCATAAATACAATTTGGGCCGTATCGGTGGCCGCGCTGGTCGCGCCCCGTAATGAGATAGAGACCTCAGCCCGCTTTAAGGCTAAGGCGTCATTGATCCCATCTCCGACAAAACAGACTTTATGGCCCGTTTGTTGCAACTGTTGGATTAACTCCTCTTTTTGTTGGGGCAAGGTGTTGGCAAAATAACCATCCAGGCCAAGCGTTTGAGCCAGATTACGGGTTGGTTCTTCGTGGTCGCCCGAGATAATATAGAGCGACAGATTACGTGCCCGAAGATTGGCCACCAGCTCTTTAGTTTCTGGCCGAATAGCCGGCTCCAATTCAATCGCACCGACCACCTGGCCATCAACTCCTACCAGAACCAGTGGATGGCCTTGCGTTTTACAAAACGTTTGTTGGGCTTCTAACTCTGGCGGTATGGTTAAGCCTTCCAGGGTCATAAACCGATAGCTCCCCACCCAAATCCGTTGTTCCAAACATTGGACTTTGATGCCATAGCCGATTTCGTAATGGGCCTGATCAATCGGAGGAATCTCCAGGTTATTTGTCTCAGCCGCCTCAAGAATAGCTTTGGCAATCGGATGGGTTTGCTTATACTCGGCTGCGGCGGCCAACGTTAGTATCTCCTGCGGACTCATATCGCTGTAACTGTAAATTTGGGTAATGGTCGATTTTTCTTCAGTTAAGGTTCCGGTTTTGTCAAAGACAACGGTGTCTATCGTTTTTAACCGTTCTAAAACGCGCCCGTCTTTTATCAAAATCCCTTTTTCCGAAGCAATGTTCAAGAAGTTCAACATACTCATTGGGCCTAAAATAGATAAATTGCTCCCATAGTTAGCGCCCAGAATGGCAACGGCCCGTTGTAAGCCAAACACAGGGAAAACTAACATGCTTAAAGCCAGGGAAGGTAAGACAGTCTTATTGCAGATTTCCAAAGCTTCGGCTTCTAACACAGCTTGATAATCGGCGGTATTGTTGAGAATTTGGCCGATTTGAGCCGCGATTGTTTCAGACCCGGCTTTTTCGACCCGAACTTGAATCGTTCCGGCCAGGAGGACGGTCGAGGCCAAGACAGGGTCGGCCACTGTTTTCTCGGCAGGTTGGGCTTCGCCGGTTAACTTATGTTGGTCAACCAGGGCTTGCCCCTGAATGATTGTTCCATCAGAGGGAATCGTTTCACCGGCATGCAGGACTAAAATGTCTCCTTTTTTTAAGCGCTCAAACGGTATTTGAACTTCAACCCCATCACAGAGGACCCATACCGACTTAGGGTGTTGCCCAAAAACATTAATGAAACTTTTTCGAGAGCGATTTTGGGTGATGATTACCAGTTTTTCGCTGATCGTGTGCAGGACCATAGCTAACGAACCGGCCACATAAAAACCGCCTAACCACACGCCGGTACAATACAAACCGGTCAGGTGGATGATTTTAAGCCGTTTTTCGGTTCGCCATTCTTCGTAGCCTTGTTGACAAATTTGTACGGTACAAAAGATACCAATAGCTGAAGCTCCGATGAGCAAAGGATTGAAGAGAAACGCCCCCATCACACTTAGCCCCAACGCCGCCACAGATAACGGGAAAAAGCGATTAACCTCTTTTTCGGTTTGACTGATCTCTAATAGCTGGCTGTCACTTAGAGTTTTAAGCTGCTCCTTACGATTATCTCCAAACAACGGATCAATCCGTTTCTGAAAAAATCGTTGGAGTTTATCATCTATCTCTATCGAGCTAGGCAGTCGTCCGCCGAGTAAGCCGGTTTCTGATTTGCTATACCGTTCTTCGGACAAACATTCGATCAGTAATGATTTTTTTCTGTTTTGAAATTTTAAGACGGCACCCGCCAAAGCGGCTCCGCCAATGACGCTTAGAGACAAAAAGGCCATAATATATCGCTTCCGTGACGATCATAGAAAAGTATTTTTGCTGCCCCTGACTGATTATTGACAAACATAATACTCCATAAAGCCCAAGATGAGTTGTTTTTAGAACAACCCGTATTATTAATAAAATCTAACCGTCCAAAAAACGTCTAATTAGCTGAGGACGGGTCATTAATACAGCGTAAATTAAGTTTTTCGCGGTTATTGTCATTGCGAAGAGCCGTGATCGGCGACGAAGCAATCTTCGGCCCGCACGGGGGGATTGCTTCGCTACGCTCGCAATGACAAAATCACAATTATTTTATTATCTTCTAAGCGGACTGCATCATTCATTTTGTTTTCTTCCTGATATATAAGCAGTAGTACACAACAGCGGAAATTTTCCGACAGTTAGCAACTCCCTTTCACACCACCCGGAAATCGACAGCCTAATCCAATCACGGCGATTTCTTTGGTGTGAGTTGAGGTCAAATTTTGATTTTCTCCGCATTATTTGGTACAAGTGAAACTTGCTGAGAATTATCCGGCGCGGCCAGCAGCCGGTGACGCTGTAGCCAGGGCAGCATGGCGTTGGTCACGCCGGCGACCAGAGACACGTTGTAAAGCGCGACGGCGCTCAGGATGCCAAAATGTAAAAAGAAAACGCCGCCCACACAGAACAGACCCGGCCCAAAGGTGATGACCAGATTGCTCCTCATATTTGTATCGAGGTCGTGGGCTATCTGAAACAGCGTGTCGAGTTGGCTCAAGCTCTGGTTCATCAGAACGATTTGGGCCGTGTCGGTAGCGATGGTCGAAGCGCCTCGAATCGAGATGGAAACATTGGCTTTTTTCAGAGCTATCGAGTCGTTGATGCCATCCCCCACAAAACAGACACAACGCCCCGCTTGCTGCAACTGCGCTACTAAATTGGCCTTATCCTCCGGCAAAACCTCGGCAAAATAGTGATCGATACTCAACGCGGCGGCCAGGGTGCGGGTCGGCTGTTCGTGGTCGCCGGAGATGATATAGAGAGATAGGCCCCGTTTCTTGAGGTCGGCAATCACCTGCTTGGCTTCCGGGCGGATGGTCGGCTGGAGTTCAATGGCCCCGGCTAAGTCGTCATCCACGGCCAGGTAGACCAACGAATGGCCGTTTTCTGCGGCTTCGGTTTGAGCCAGGTGAATCGATTCCGGTAAGGTAATCTGCTCCAGATTCATAAATCTGGCACTGCCGACCCGTACCTGGTGCGCCCCAATCCGCACTCGCAGACCGTAACCCACTTCGTAACTGGCCTCATCGAGTGGGGGCAAGGTGAGGTTGCGCTCGATGGCCGCCTGTTGAATCGCTTTGGCGATGGGGTGGCTTTGGCGATGTTCGGCGGTGGCAGCGTAGGTTAGCAGTTCATCTTCGGAAAAGGTGCCGCAAGCATGAATCTGGCTGACTTGGAGTTGTTCTAGGGTCAAGGTGCCGGTTTTGTCGAACACCACCGTATCAACTTGGTTGAGCAGTTCCAACGAGCGGCCATCTTTGATCAAGATGCCCTCTTTGGTTGCCAGTTGCAGGAAGTTCAGCATACCCAAGGGGCCGACGACGCGGAACACGTCGGAAAAGTTGGCTGAGATGGCTGCCACCCCACCAACCAGACCCCGGCTTAACAGGGCCAAAGTACCGACACCGAGAGTCGGGAGAACCAACTGATCGGCCAACTTCTGGCTACGGGCTTCAATCAGGCTTTTGAAATCGGTGGTGCGATTCAATATCTCGCCAATTTGGGCCGCCACCGTTTCCGAGCCAGCCTTTTCGATTTGGATATAAAGCCGACCGGCAAGCAGAACGGTAGCCGCAAACACTGGGTCTGCCGGCCCCTTTTCCGCCGGTTGGGATTCACCGGTCAGCTTATGTTGATCGAGTGAGCCATGCCCCTCCACAATGCGACCATCAACCGGCACCATCTCCCCGGCATTGACCACAATAACATCTCCCGGTCTGAGGGCTTCAAACGGCGTTTCCACCTCTACCCCATCCACGACCCGCCAGACCATACGGGGTTGCTCACCAAATAGGTTGGTCAGATTTTTACGGGAGTTATCCTCGGTTCTCAACATAAATTTACTTCCCGTAAAATAAAGGACTGAGCCTAAAGCTAAAGCGAAGTAATATCTCGTAAAAAATATTCCTGTAAGCGCGATAGCATCGACAAATTCTGCTCGGAGCCGCCCCTCTTTAACCAAGGCTTGGTAGGCAATTTGGTAAATTGGTACACAGGTATAGATACTCAACGGCAAACTAGCTACCGACAATGGAGCATAAAATAGACCACCCAGGGCCGCTAATCCTGTTGCCGCAACTGAAACAACAAGATAATGGTTGACTATTTGCTCCTCTTCTGTCTGTTCATCACTTTCTAATAATGCCCTAAATCGAGATGGTAGCAAAGTGGTCAATGTGTCAGTATGTTTTACGGGAGTTTGTGGTTTATCAGGAGACGTTAAAACAGTCGCCAAATTATTTTTTTTGTGAAAGAGGTGTGTTTTTGTGCTTAGGTAAATGGCTCCACCAATCAAAAGAATTTTTGTAATGATCATTTCTGGCATGTGTCCTATTACATCATTGGTCAACAACAACAAACGATTCTAGTGAAGAATCCGTAGCGTAAATATCAGCTTGTTGGGCTTTAAGAAATAGACAAAACTCAATAATCTCTTTTGATATTACTTCGCCCGGACAGAGAATTGGAATCCCTGGCGGGTAAGTAGTCACTATCTCTCCACAAATTTTAGCGTGGGCTTGGTTAAAGGGAACCACAGCTTTATGGCTAAAAACGGCTTCTCTAGGTAGAAGTTCTAATATAGGTAAGGGGATAGTTTCAATTACATCATATTTAGGAGCACTTGTTTCGACTGTTGAAGAATATTTGTTAGCCAAGGCCTGTAAAGCCGCTACCAATTGCTTATACATTGCTACACCATCTTGAGGGCTAAGTACAAGGATAATGTTATGGTGATCACGCATTTCCCAACGGATCCCATATTCTTTTTCTAAAATTTCTGCGGCCGTAAACCCTGACAGATTCATCTCACTAAAGTTGACCACCAACCGCAAGGGATCAGCCTGATACCCTTGTTCGGCTAATCTTGGGTCAAGGAGAGCACATGTCATCCCATGTATAGCCTCAATTTGGTCTCGCAATGCTTCCACCTGTTTAACTGTTTTAGCAAACAAGTGGCGACCTTGTTGCCACATCATGTGTCGAGTTGCATCAAGGGAGGCCAGGAGAATATAGTTGGGGCTAGTACTCTGTAAGGTATTCAGCATGAGTTGCAAGCGGTCTATATCAATTAAAGCATTGTGTCCAATATGAAGTTGGGCAGTGCCACTCAGGGAGCCGAGTGTTTTATGAGGGCTTTGAATGACAACATCAGCTAATAGTTTCAGTGCTGATGTCGGATAGCCCTCTGGTAAGAATTGAAGGTGGCTCCCGTGAGATTCGTCAACAATTAAAGGGCAATTATGGTCGTGGCAGATTTGAGCAATTTCTTTGATGTTGTTATTAGCAATACCATAGTAGGTTGGTCGGGTAAGTAGCATTGCCCCCAGGTCCGAATGTTGTTCAAATGCTTGCCTCACTTGGTCAACCGAAACAGATAAGGCACTATACATAGACATAGGGTGGGATTGGGGCATTAGGTATACTGGGCGGGATCCAGAAAGAACTAGCCCTGATACAACGGAACGATGAATATTACGAGGTAATAAGATGGCTTGGTTGGGAGAAACAGCCGTCATAATGGCTGTAATAACTCCACTTGTGGCCCCATGAACCAAAAAACGAGTGTGAGTCGCTCCGTACAACTCGGCAGTTAGTTCTTGGGCCAGCTTGATACATCCCTCAGAATGAAACGTATTGTCGGTTTCTCCATCAATTGAAGGGAGATCGATGGCTAATGTGTGCTGACCCAAGATTTGTTTTAGCTTGTCTGAAAAAAAACGACCTTGCTTATGACCGGGAAAATAAAACTGTAGGCCGTCGTAATTACTACATTGAACCAAATTCTCTAAGATTGGTATCTGGTCTTGTTTGTTCATTTTTCGATCCATATCTCAATTCCAGTAGCTTGCTTCTCTGTAAATCGGAGTCGGGAGTCAGATTGCCTCTAATTCCCGACTCCCTGTTTTATCTTTGGTGGTGAACGGAATTAATGGATTAATGAATAGCTCTTATAAAGCTTGTACATCACTAGGTAAAATATGTTGTCGCAGGTATGGGGCGTTGAATGGTATCAATAGCGATACCGCTTTTAAGACAATTCATGATGCCAACAGCCTCAAGATAGTTATTCGCTCTAAAAAACTTTCTGGGAGGACACGGAAGTTGAGTGACATCATTTCGCATGATGTTTGTGTTTTTCACGGCAATAATCGGAATATCTTGCTCAATACAGGCTAATACCGGTAACCCGACACACTGATCCGGTATGATGACACAGGATACATCAGACACATTGAGTCCATCCTCATACGAAACAATTTTCGGAGTTCGATACAGCCCTTTTAAGATACAATTCAAATAGGTGATGGACGCGGTTTCAGATGCTTTTCTGGGATCAATAATGCCTACCTCTTTAATTTTGTCATATACTTCTTTTACTGTTCCCATCGGAGAATGTGCAAATGGTTTCTTAAAATGTTCAACGCAGGCATGGGTAAGCATGGCTTCGATGCCCCCCCAAGGATTAATAATAGTGTCATCTTTGAAATAGGTAATCTCTAGACCTTCAGGGACATTGATAAACGATGTTAGCGCAAATGTGTCATAATCGTCTTGTACCTTCTCTATTGCGTGAAAGAGATGTTCCAGATTCGTAATCTGACCAATGACTCTTCCAGAACTGGAATACTGCGTCGTATAGCGAGCCAAATCCGGGATTTCTAAAACATCACAATCTAGCCCCAATGTCATTCGAGCCGTCGAGACAGCATTCACAATTTCTGTATTAATATAGCGATCTGGACTTGTATCCATGATAACGCACATTCTATTAGCGCGTACTTTTTTTAAGCCGATTTGTCCCATAAGCAAGCGGGTAATCGTGCTACCTTCAACATAGAGCGTATTGTCTGTTAATTCATTGAAGTCTGCAGCGTTAACGACATTTGGATGTGTAATTAATGTATCGCACGCCGAGGCAATATACCGAGCAAGGACAGAAGCATCACCGCAATGTCCACCTATTTGGGCATCAATCCCTGTAGGAATAATGAGGACGGCAGTAAAAGCATCTGTATTTTCACCACCCCTCTTTTTTAATGAGAAAATCGAGTCTATATCTAATTTTGTGTAATTTTCTGGATAAATACTATCTACTTCAATAGAGCACGTTGACTCATTCAGGGTACTTGAGAGAAAACGAATAGGGACATAATCACTATCCATAAATCGATGATGGAGGGTGGAAATGTTCAACTCTTCTTTTGGAACCGTCAGTTCCGTCGATTCTACATGCATTTACATATCTCCTTGATAATTCGGTTTCTATTCAAAAATTTCGACCTGTGCGGATAACAGGAAAACCGACCTTACAGACCGTCAACCATACAACTCGAAATTTTCTTTTTATGTAAAAGTTGGTGAGCTTTTTACTTAGGTAATCAGACCAACTGACCAAAACGAACTTTGTTACAAGTATAAAAAGCCTCTATACATTTAATTTGACTTGCACAAAGCCAAATGCTTCGCGTATTACATCGAATCAACAACCGCAGCCCGCAACCGCCGTTCCTTAAACAACGCCTGATAACCGGCTCGTAAAATATCACTATAAGCATATACCGAAATCGGTACACTCAGCAAACTCATCAGAGGATGGCCCATAGCACCGACAATCGCCACTCCTAAACCAGCCGAAGAGGCCGCTAAATAGTGGTTGACAGTTTGCCGTTGTTTAAGTGAGGCCATATCCTCATTTGTCATCGCTACGACAGGCTTTATTTGCGTGTCAAAAGAAACAAGAGAAGATATCGTCTGTTGCTAATGACTGATATAAAGGCTGCTTTTTCGACTGGGTGTGGTAGGTTTTGAGGCCCACATAAACCGCACCGCCAGCCGCTAAAAGAGTTATTAACATAATCTTGCCCTAACAAAAATGTTGGTTCATAATAAGGTGTTTCGCTCTAAACTAACAACTGTTCTGTGAAAGTTCCTCGCAAACAATGGTTGGAACTCATGGCAGTAGCGTAGCCTCCGGCGTTAATAAAGGCCAGATAATCGCCTTCTTTCACAGGCGGGAGCGGGAAATTGTCATACCAAATATCCAATGCTTCGTTGATATTCCCGGCAATTGTTACGGGCTTGAGACTCTGCGGAGCAAGCGATTTAGCGGCGTCATCTGCCAGAACACAGACCGCTGGTTCACAAGGCAAGTTATAAAAGAACGGTTCTACGGCTAAATTAAAACCACCATTGACCCCTACAAACCATTTGTCTCGCTTCTTTTCCACCATATTAATTTGTAAAACCAACATTCCAGCATCTTTGACGATGTAATCGCCCGGTTCGACCTGAATTTCAACCTTGTAGGAGGAAAAATTGCGTTGAATAATCTCGACCCAAGCTGAGAGGTCGAGTGGCGAGTCACTGTTTACATGGGGCACACCTAAACCACCGCCAATATTAATCGCTTTCAAACTAGGTACTTGATCCAAAAACCAGCGACAATTGTGTAAGATTTTATCCCAAGTCGCCAATTGATTATTGAGATATCCACAACCGCTATGAAAATGGATCCGCTCAACAAGCAGACCATATTGATGACACAAAGCCAATGCTTCTGCAAACTGCTCTCGATAAATGCCAAATTTACTGGTTTGAGAGCCACTATACTGTAACAATGCATTGTCACCATAGCCAACGCCCATTGCCGGATTAATCCGTAGACCGATAGACCGTCCGGGAGTCCGTTCACCAATTCGACGTATCATACTTAAAGAATCACAATTAATCAGTAACATTGGGTAGCGCAAGATTATATCTATATCTTGGTCAGAAACGGAGCAACCGGTGTAGGAAATCTCCTTCTCCTCAAAACCACAAGCCAAGGCCAACTGTATTTCCTGGGGCGAACAAACATCCACACCACACAATTGGGTTGATTTAATATAGGTCAACAACGGCATGAACCGATTGGCTTTGATAGCATAAAATATTTTGTGAACAATGTTTGCCTGCCCTAATGCCACGGTCAGTCGTCGCAAGTTGTGGGCTACTCGGTGAGCATTGTACAGAAAAGTAGGTATCCCACTCTGTTGGGCGATTGCGGCGACATCCTGACCAGCAAAGGTCAGCCTGTTTTCTTGATAACATAAATCAGACCGTTCCCACCATAACGTTATGTTGGGCAAACGATGAGGCTTAAATGGTTCATCCTTAATCTGAAGATATTGCCGACCAGCTTCATTGATCATCTCTTTGCGACCAGTAATCCATAGTCGACATTGAGGCGATTCACACAAACAGGAAAATTGTCTCGATAGTATATCTTCCGTCATTGTGTAATCTATGGTTAACAATTCACCAGCTTGAATATCTCGTAAAGCCCAAATTTCTAAAGCCTGCATATCAAGAATGGCATTTGGTCGACAAGAATGAAGTAAATAACCACTAAAATAAGGGTCAAAGAGATGTTGTGCCGGACTAATCTGGAGTGTATGTAACTTTACCTGAGAAACAATGTCACCGCTGATTCGGGCTACAAGTTGCCCTTGTTTGAAACTCCGCCGAGTAACAATACCTGAACCACATTTGTCATCAATGTTCGCCAACTCAAAATCATCTTTTTGAGGGTAATCAGTCAAAGCAGTATGGTACTGCATGGGATAAAAACTTTGTGAATCAATCACATTGATCTCCTTAAACAAAAACGGTAGTTTCAGCTACTTAAAAATATCGCAACTCTTCACTCCAGCCAATACCCGACTGCTCACACAACTGCCGGGCATCTTCAGTAAACCCACCAAGGGAGAGAAACCCCGCCAACACGATGCGACCCGGATGCAAGGTTTGATAAACCGCCACCTTTTCTTGAAAATCGGCCACATCATTCCCATTCGATTTCACCTGCCGTTTGCGAACTTCCACCAGCAGTACCGGCCCCTCACTCGACTCGGCCACGATATCTAACTCCATCCGCTTACCATCAGCCCGCTGGATGATAATCCGTGTCTGCACATCAAGGAAATTCAGTTTTGTTTCGACAGGTTCAGAGGGAGAAGCAAATTCAAAAAAATCAACCGGCTTAAAGCGTTTCCGGCTGCGAAACGCATTGGCCAGCTGGTACTCCGCCATCTTCCCCGTTACGTGGGCCAACTTACCTCGCAACGAGTTGTTCTCCTGCCGTAGCTCGGCAATCTGTTCCCGAAAGCTAACCCGTAAATCGGGGCTGGTTTGATATTGGGCCAGCTCCATTTCAAACCGATGCCGTAATATCAGATTCAACGTGCCATCTTGTAACCCCCGACACTGAATATTAGCTGGCCCCCATTCAAGCAAATCCCCTTTGACCATCGCCATTAACTTGCGCTGGATATTCTGCTGAACACGGGCAGAACTATAAAAATAGACCGGCGTTTCAGTTGAGTTGACAACCGTCACCATATCCTGTCCGGCAAAGTTGAGATGACCATCTTTATATTGTAAATCGTCACGTGTCCACCAATGTTGCCTGGTTATTTTATTATCTTCTAAGCGGACTGCATCATTCATTTTGTTTTCTTCCTGATATATAAGCAGTAGTACACAACAGCGGAAATTTTCCGACAGTTAGCAACTCCCTTTCACACCACCCGGAAATCGACAGCCTAATCCAATCACGGCGATTTCTTTGGTGTGAGTTGAGGTCAAATTTTGATTTTCTCCGCATTATTTGGTACAAGTGAAACTTGCTGAGAATTATCCGGCGCGGCCAGCAGCCGGTGGCGGTTTAGCCGAGGCAGCATGGCGTTGGCCACACCGGCGCCGCCTGTAGAATTGCCCTGGCGATGGGATGCGTTTGCCGGTATTCGGCGGTGGCGGCATAGACCAGCACCTCATCGGCCGATAAGTCAGCACAGCAATGAATTTGGCCCACCGACGGTTGCTCCAACGTCAATGTCCCGGTTTTGTCAAAAACCACCGTATCGATCTCGGTGAGTAGTTCCAGGGAGCGACCATCCTTAACCAAGATACCGTTCTCGGTCGCCAGGTGCAGAAAATTCAACATCCCCAACGGCCCGGCGATGCGGAGTATCTCCGAATAATTAGCGGAGATGGTGGCTATGGCCTTAATGGGATTTAAGGTCAACAAGGCCAACAGCCCGGCCCCAAGGGTTGGTAAAACAGATTTGTCAGCAATCTGTTGGCTCCGGGCCTCGATGGTTGCTTTGAAATCTGCGGTGCGGCTTAAAATCTCGCCGATTTGAGCAGCAATGGTTTCCGTCCCGGCCTTTTCCACCTCGATATAGAGTTGACCGGCCAAAACGAGCGTCGCTGCCAAAACGTGGTCTCCCGGCGTTTTGTCAACGGGTTGGGATTCGCCCGTCAATTTCTGCTGGTCAACCGAGGCGATACCCTGCACAATCCGGCCATCGACCGGAATCATCTCCCCGGCATTAACCACGACCACATCGCCCCGTTGAATCGCCTCAAACGGGGTGGCCACTTCCGCGCCATCGACGAGTCGCCAGACGAGGCGTGGTTGTTCACCAAATAAATTTGTCAGGCTTTGGCGAGAGGCATCCTCAGTTTGCAACAACAACCGGACTCCCAAGAAATAGACGCAGTTTGATAGAGCCGTGGCGATGTAGTAGCCCGATATAACTAACCCAAAGGTGATGATAGAATCAAGCACGGCGGCTCGTAGACGTCGTTCTTTGAACAGAGCGTGGTAGCCGGCTCGCAAAATATCACCATACGCATAGAGCGAAACCGGCACGCTGAGCAGACTGACCAGAGGATACCCAACAGCCCCGACCAGAGCCAACCCCAGGCCAACCGAAGAAGCCGCCAGGTAATGGTTGGTTGCCCGCCGTTGGGCAAGCGGGTCTACATGATCCTGACTCATTTCTGCTGAGGCCATTGTATGCCTGGTAGAAGTAGCCAGAGATGTTTGAGCCTCTTCCTCTGTTAACGACTGATATAATAAATTCTGTTTTTTAGACAGACGCCGGTAGGTTTTTAGGCCAACATAGACGATGCCGCCGGTCGCTAAAATGCCTGTAAAAGCCATAAATTTATTCCCGAACGATTAAAGTCAACATTGCGAACCCGATAATGTTTCCTCTACGGCTGATTGAATGTCGCTGACGCCTTGCCGGAGATGCTCCTGCTTTGTTCGATGGGAGAGTATAGCCATGCGTAGCGCAAATTCTCCGATGACGTTATCTTTGGACTTAAACGGTGAAAGAAAAATATTCCCTCGCCGGTTAATGGCATCTAAGAAATTTTTATTAAGCTGATCCAGTTCTTCGTCAGAAACATCAAAGTCGGTAGGCTCTAATTTAAAGGTCACCACCGAAAGTTGTGGGGGCGCAACAATCCGAAGATTGGGGATTTGTTGTAGCTGGTCAGTCACCCAGCGAGTCAGTTTTAACTTTTCTTCCAGTTGCTCACGGAAGGGCTTCACGCCAAGCATTTTTAAGGGCAACCATATTCTAAAACCTCTAAAATCTCTGCTTACTTCTTGAGAAAGATTCATGATGTCATCGAGCAGAGGATCAGTTGCTTTCTGTTTTTGAGTAGGGGGTAAATAACTTCCGGTAAAGGTGAAGGCATTTAGCAGTTTTGTTTTGTCGTTGACCAATAACCCGCCTGTGCCATACGGCAAAAATAAAGATTTGTGGGGATCAAGAACAAGCGAGTCAGCTTGCTCAATGCCCTTCATTAATGTCTGCCCTTGTTTGGTCAACAGAAAAAATCCACCATAAGCAGCATCAACGTGAAACCACAGGTTATAGTTTCTAGCAATTCTTGCAGTTTGTAGTAAATTATCCACGGCCCCGGTATTGGCCGTCCCCGCATTAGCAACCAACAAGAAGGGGTGGAGGCCAGCCGCCCTATCTTGCTCAATGGTTTGTGCCAGGAGATCAGTTCGGATACGGAAGTTACTATCTACGGGGATTTTACGTATATTCTGTTTGGAAAACCCACAAAGATGCAGTCCTTGCTCAACGCACAGGTGAGTCTGGTCACTCATATAGGCGACCCCGTTTAACAATTCTTTGTTGGATAGCTTGTCAGTCCGAGCGGTATGGATAGCCACAAAAGTGGCTGTAGAACCGCCTGAGGTAATGACACCCCCTGCCTCATTGGAAAAACCCACAATATCACATAGCCAACGGATAACTTGCTCTTCAATGGCCGCCAAGCCCGGCGCGGCCATGAACATTGTCACATAGCGGTTGAGCGATAGGGAGATAAAGTCGGCTAGAGCGGCATGAAAAAGCCCCCCACCAGGCACATAGGCCAGATATCCACCGCTGTTATCATTGGTGCTGTAGGGAGTCAGTCGAAAGAATAGATCGTGCAAGATTTTTTCAAAATGAGGCTCGCCATCTTCAGGTAGAGGCGCTTCAACTGTTTTGGCTAACGTAAGCATATCTTCATACTCACGATTGAAGTCATCGGTGTGGACCCACTTAAACCCAGAGCCATTGAGGGGAAACTTAGCAGTATCTAGCTGACACTGCACGATAAATTTCATTGCTGTGTCAACGAGTTGACGCATTTCCGTCTCATCGGGTAACAAGGGGTCAACTACACTGTTTTGTTTATTTTTATCAAGGTAATCAAACGATTGTTTATGATTGTTATGAAAATGATTAGCCCCATTTTCTTTCTTCCCAAACGATATGAGCCATATTTCTTGGGTAAAACAGTACATCGACTCTTTTATAAAAGAACGGAGGTATGCCCCCAGACTCGGATCATTCAGCACATCTTGTAGACCGACTTCTCTGTTGGCTTCCTGGGCAGAGACATCTTCCCATCTGAAAGAGTTGCTGGCAGATTCTTTCATGATGTAATGTTCCAGGGCGATCAAGTCCTCTTCAGCTATACATTCATCATAAGAAATAGCGTACACCTGATATTCCAGCCCAAGCATGTTCAAGGCTGCCACAATATCCTCTGCTGACGTAAAACCAGCTTCGTTGCAATGAAATGTCTCAAGAAATTTATCGTAAAATCGAACATAAAACGATTTTTTAGTTGCTTGAGCGATAAACGCCTGACCCTGATCGTTAAGGTGGTTAGATATTTTGCCTAAAACGTGAGGGAGGTCAGGGCGGGGAATCGCATAGAAAGCATGCATCGACCAAATAATATCATAACGACTTTGGTCTAGCCTGGCTTGCTGAATAGTATCTATATATTGGTGACCAATTTTTAGCGGATGCTCTATCTTAACGAGAGCTTGTGACATAGCCTGTTCGGAAGGGTCTACCAGATCGTACAGTATCTCCAAATTGGGCAGTTGTGGGGTCACATACATCAGGAACGCCTGCAACCAGCGCCCCGTTCCACAACCCACATCCAGGACTCTGATATTTGAATTTTTTTTGTCCAAAAATGTTTTAGACCATTCAAATTTTTGAGCTAGTTGGCGATAATCTTCAACACAATCCCTATCCTGGGGCAATCTTTTTGTTTTAGGATTATCAACGATGAACGCGCCGAGCGGTTCATAAATAAAAGACTTACCATTGCCCCGACTCACCGCAAGGTCAGAGAAAGATTGAGCCAAAAGATTCAATCTTAACTTATCAATTTGGCTCAAATCACATTCCATACAAAATGACATTATTTTTAACCCAACTTCAGACCGTTTAAGACATTCCGTGACCTCTAAATGGGCATCAATGTTAAAAAAACGATATTGCTCACCCCCATTATCAAGTGATTTTTTGATATCATCGGTGGTAAACAACTCATCCACGTTGCTCTTTAGCTTATACATATGTTTACGTTGAATTTCAGGAATACCCGTAGAGGATTGGTGAATAATAACGACTCGTCCGCCTGGTTTGGTATATCTTAAAGCCTGTCGGATGGCTTGATATGGATCATCAAAATAGTAAAGGACATGAATGAGCAAAACGACATCATACTGTTGATTGGTGCTGAATTGATCAAAATATACATTATAGATGGCTAAACTGAGGGATGCGTCTAGCGGCATCCTATTTATCCTGTCTAAGAAACGTTCATAATGGCGCAAATTAGGCTCAAGGGCATCATATTTTAATTTTTTTGAACCCAAGTATGGCTGAATAGCCTTAATGATTTCGATATCTATGTCGCCTTCCCCACTGCCAACGCTTAATATAGCCGGGAGGTGGCTCTCATTTTCATGCGTGACCTCTCTCAACCAAACATCTACATGATTATGAAACCATTCAATGGTGGCTTGTGTCATAGTAGAGGCATTTTTTCGTAGCACATAAAATTCAGCATAAGCGCCCCCGTCAATATCAAGCTTTGGGGCTATGGCGTATTCTTTGTCCATATAAAACCTCCGTTGTTGCAAAATTATCAATGGCTACCATAATTTTTATGATCTCCTTGCTACCTATTGGACGTTTATCACGGGCAGAACGGACTTGATCTCCGCCTCATACTTCCGCCACTTATCCGCCGCGGGAGGCGAGACGGCCATGTGTGACACCGGCAACGGCCGGGCCAGCCGCTCTGCGATCTCAGCCGTCCAGCTAAACGCTGCAAAATCACTGATCCGTTTGATGGTTTCGGCGGGGCGGTTGATTAACGCCTCATAATCGACCCGATGCCAGCAATCCGTCGGCAATGGTTGCAAATCGGCCCGGATCGTCTCGTTGGTAATTTGCCATTGATAGGCCGCAATCTCCACCAGCGGTTTATCGAACCACTGCTCCCAGCCCGGTACCAATAGAAAACTCCACTCTTTGTAGGGCCAGCCGGGGAGGCCTCGATAGGCCACAAAGCGGCGGGATCGCCAGCCTTCCAACATGCTGCTGATGTTCTGGCGCGGTTCCCGGTATAAGTAGATGAAGCGAGCATCGGGGAAAATGGCTTTCAGGAAGGGGATCCGCAGGGCGTTCTTGGGCGTCTTTTCCAGAAAGCGAACCGCCGCCGGCCGTTTTTCCGCCGGGAGCGCCTGATACAACCGGCCCTCTCTATCCTGCAAGCGGCGGCCAAACCAATCCCCCATCGCTTGCCTGACCGCCGGTGTGGCCTCGGCGGCGGTCAAGCGGTTGGAGGCGTAGGCGTGGGTGGCCGGATGGAGGGCCGGCAGGTCGGCCTCGATGTCGTGGCTTTCCTGCCCAATCGTCCACACCTCGGCAAAGCGGGCCAGCGTTTCAAACAACAGGCTGCTACCCGCCCTCGGCGCGGAAACGATAAAAATAGGCCGGTCGAAATCAGGCCGGTCCGACCTGGTCGGTTTCAAAAAGCTGCCAGGTCTTGTTGGCTCTAAACGCTGTTGCCGCATGTGAGCCACCATCTGCCGGTTGATCCGTTGGGGCGGGGCATCCGGCTCAAAAATGGCCGCGATCTTCCGGGCGGCCTGACGCCCTTCGCTCTCCGCC
Organism: uncultured Caldilineaceae bacterium; assembly: GCA_964638395.1. Lineage (GTDB taxonomy): Bacteria > Chloroflexota > Anaerolineae > 4572-78 > J111 > CAZWZZ01. Next base: position 23,620 of record CAZWZZ010000001.1, on the reverse strand, counting down.
GTCAGCTTGCGGCGCACCAGAGGATGAACCTTCTCCTGAAAATAGAGCCAGGCATCCCGGTAGGCCAACTCGCCGACCGGGTCTCGCCCAAACCGCTCGTGGGCCGTCTGCCAGCGGCGACGGAAGGTCTCAAGGGGGTCACAGTGGCCCAGGTCGGCCCTGATAGAGTCGAGCCAGCTATTCATTTCGGCGGGCGGTTGTATTTCGAGTTGAAACATTTTGAAACATTCACCTATACGCCTATGAAACGCATAAACCTATCTTCGATTTCCTTGTCTGTCCGAAATACCCCCAACGTGGCGGTAGTGACTGTTTCACTCCCAATCTTTTGAATGCCGCGCATCTCCATGCATAAATGTCTGGCTTTGACCATAACCCCAACGCCGGCCGGGTTCGTCTGTTCCCACAACCAATCGGCGATCTGCATCGTCATGCGCTCCTGTACTTGCAGTTGACGGCTGTAAAGATCAACCACCCGGGCTAATTTTGATAGCCCCAGGTACGTTTTTTGGGGAATGTAGCCAACTGTGGCTGTGCCAAAAAACGGCAACATGTGATGTTCACATAACGAATAAAAGGGAATATCGCGGACCATAACGATCTGGTTGTATTGCTCACTATTGCAAAATTGCGTACCGTTGAATGAACTATCACAAAATATTTCTCGATACATCTTGGCCACCCGTTTAGGGGTGTCGAGTAACCCTTCCCGGTTCAAATCTTCGCCCAGGCCCTTTAAGATGAGGCTAACGCCTTCCTCGATGAGGGCGCCATCAAATTGTTTTGGTTTCATGTGCATCGTTTATCCCCCCAAATATTGATATGTAGTCGCGGCGAGTAGCGGTATCCCTGCTCCTTACAGATTTCAGCCAACCACTGTTCTTTGTGGTTGACAACCTCCGGCTTAAGACCTTGCGGCATCAAAACCACTGTTTCAGGCGGGATCTTAAGCTCATTCACCAACTGTTGGATCTCTTCTAAATCCTCCGGCTTATCCACCACAAATTTGACCTGACAATCATACCTATCCAAAAATTGACAAATCACATCTCCCTTAATGCGCTCCCGGTCATGCCGTTCCGTCCAAGTCCGGTCATTTTCAGGCGTCGAGTTGGCCAATTTGGGACTCATCGAAATCAAATCCGCGTTGACCGGCGCAAAGATGGTGGCATTGGTTTCGATGGTTATGTGGCAGCCATAGTCGGCCAATTTGTCACACAGTTCGGTTAAAGCCTCCGGCTGAATAAACGGCTCCCCGCCGGTAATGACCACATGTTTGATCCGGTACTCGGTAATCGCCGCAAAGGCGTCGGTCACACTGATGTCCCTGTTTTCGGGCTGCCAACTGGTATAAGGCGTATCACACCACCAGCAGCGCAGGTTACAATAGCTGGTCCGAAAAAAGACCGACGGAACGCCCACCAATTTACCTTCGCCTTGTAGGGTATAGAAGATTTCGCTATATTTCATAGGTTAACTTCTACCTCCTGTTGGCTCGTACACGGCCAAGCCGGTACAAGTCTCTTGGACCGTCACCCGCACCACCTTGACTCCGGCCCGCAACTCCAGATTCGAGACCTGCTCGAATAGACATTTGGCCATCACTTCCGCCGATGGTTCAGCCGGAAAGATGAAGGTTTTCATGCCCTGCGCCTGCAAAGTCGGCAACAACGGGTCCTGCTCATTGGCCAGGTAGGCGTGATCCCAATGTTCATTGAGCCACGTTTTCAAGGGGCTTTTAACCTCGCCGAAATCCATCACAAAACCGTTGTCATTCAGCGACTCGGCCGCCAGTTCGATAGTGGCCTCACCGCTGTGACCATGCACATGGCGACATTTACCTTGATGATGAATGAGACGATGGGCATATTCATAACTGATTTTGGTGATAATCGTATACATTCGACGCCTCCTCAATTTTCATACGTAATAAGATCAGGCTGGTTGATGATTTTAAACGCGGTCCGGCGCATATAGCACGGCCCACATTGCCCACAATGATAGTGCCGGCCATGATAACAGGACCACGACAGGTGAATAGGGGCTTCTATTTCTACAGCCAGAGAAACAATCTCATGTTTCACCATATTGGCCAGGGGACTGAGCAAGCGGGGGCGGCTCGTTGTGCCAATATCCAACACGTGATCTAACGTGCGATAAAACTCAACCGTGTTATCAGGGAAAGCGCCCCCCTCTTCCAGGTTTAAGCCTAAAATCAGGGTGTCATACCCATACCGGTCACACAAGCCGGCCGCCAGGGAGGTCATAATCAAATTACGAGCCGGCACCCACTCATGGGCAAATTCGGCCCCGGCTTCATTACGGGTGATTTCCTTGGAAGTGTCGGTTAATGATGAGCCGCCCAACTGCTTGAGCCAATCCAAACTTTCAAAGCGATACTCGCAACCCAGCGCCTCGGCAATGTTACGGATGGCGTCCATTTCCCGTGTTTCGGCCCGACAGCCATACCGGAAATGCAACAGGGTGATCTCATACCCTTCCAGTTGGGCCCATTTGGCTGAGGTGGTGCTGTCCAACCCACCGCTGCAAATAATCAGGGCTTTTTTGTTGCGAATCCGGGGGACAATGGCTTCTTCTTTGATGTGGCCGGTTTGACCGTCCAGCTCCAACAGAGTATAAGGCGGCATAGAGACCACCGCCGGCTGCCGGAGTTGGCTGAGGAGGCCGTTCGACGCGCTAAGATGGTCGGCTTGGGAGGCAAAGAAGATCGCGCCCAGTTCAGGCCGGGCTTGTAGAAATAAAGGTTTGTAGTTGCGGGCCAACCATAGTTTTTGCGGGTGGCGTTTATCGACAATGGCCAGGGCAAATGAACCTTTGAGCGCATCCAGGCCATCCCGGACGCCCAATTGATAGATCACTTCGGGGCAAACGGCCGAGTCGATGCAGGTCTCAACTTGAATGTCGAATTGTTGGCGTAAATCGTGGTCGTTGGCAATGGTGCCATTGTGGCTGATAAAGACGACCCCGTTGCCAAAGGGTTGAGCGTCGGCGTCTGTTTTATGCCGGACAAACTCAGTCGTTGGTTCGGCCCGATTGTTGGCAATTAAGACCTGACAGTCATCCGCGACCACCGATTGCACAAAATCATACCGCTGAGGCGTGATTTCAACGTGCCGCTTGACCCGACCTTGCCCGTTCAAGGTCAAAATACCGGCGCTATCTTTGCCCCGTTCCGCGCCTCGGGCCAAAATCGTTTGATAGACCGTAGCAATTTGCCGCCGGTCTGCTCTGGGATTAGTTATGATAAAACCTGAAATTGAACACATAAAAACATCTCCTTCGTAAGCACTACAACGGATTTAGAAAACAGCGGATTTTCTCTCTTTTCTATCCGCTCCTTTCCTAATCCGATGTAGTGTTGTTGTTCAAGATGCGCTTGTCCCTATATTTTTCATCATAAATCCCTGAGAGCAGCTTATTATTGATCGTATCCTGATCCCCTGTCCACTTATGTTCTAATAAGGGCATCATCCCATTGGCGACGCCGGCTCCCAGCCCCCCATAAAATAACATCTGCGCCGCGGCTACGCCCAGATGCACCAGGTAGACTCCGCCGACACATACGACGCCGGGGATAAGGGTCAACCATAAATTGGTGGTCATATTTTTATCCAGTTTTTGGGCCAGCTTTAGGAGAGTCAACAAATGGCTCAAGTTTTGGCTCATCAAAATCACTTGAGCCGTATCAATGGCCACCGAGGCGGCACCCCGCAAGGAGACAGAAACATTGGCCTGTTTGAGGGCAATGGCGTCATTGATGCCATCGCCCACAAAACAAACCGTCCGGCCTACCTCCTGTAATTCTCTGACCAGCCGGGCTTTATCGTCCGGCAATACCTCGGCAAAATAGTGGGAGATACCCAACTTGTGGGCCAGATGTTGGGTGGGCTTTTCATGATCGCCGGAGATGATGTAGACGTTTAGACCCTGCCGTTGCAACTCACGCACCACCTGCCTGACCTCCGGGCGAATGGTGGGATGCAGTTCCAGCGCCCCAATGACCACACGATCCAGCGCCACATAGACCAGGGTATGCCCACATTCATCACAATACATTTGACGAGTGAGCAGGCTATCGGGAATCGTCATATTTTCCCGTTGCAGAAAGCGCTTGCTGCCGAGGCAGACTAATTTACCGGCAACGTTGACTTTCAAGCCGTAGCCCACGTCGTAATTAGCCTCGGTGACGGGGAATAAATCAAGATGGTCGCGGGCAGCTTTGTCTAAAATAGCCAAAGCAATCGGGTGGGTTTGCCGGTATTCGGCGGAAGCGGCATATTGTAAAATTATTTTTTCATTGTAGGCGCTACAGGCGTGAACAGCAGCCACATAAGGCTGCTCTTCGGTCAAGGTTCCGGTTTTGTCGAACACGATGGTATCGACTGCCCGCAATGTTTCCAAAGCCCGACCATCCTTCACCAAAATGCTATGGTCAGCCGCTATCTGTAGGAAGTTGAGGACGCTAATGGGCGCAAAGATACGCATGTTATAACCAAATGAGGACAGTAAAATGGTGGCCGCCCCCACCGGTCCCAGTATGGGCAATGTGACGGCGCTCAGGGCCAGCGTGGGTAACGCGCCCTTATCGGCAATCATTTCTCCCCGGGTTTGCAGCGTACTTTTATAATCGGCGGTTTGATTCAAAATCTGTCCGATTTGAGCCGCGACGGTTTCACTACCGGCCTTTTCGACCCGGATGAACAGTCGGCCCGACAACAAAATCGTTGTGGCCAAGACGCTGTCGCCCACCTCCTTTTCCACCAGGCCGGCTTCCCCGGTCAGGCGGTGTTGGTTGACGCTGCCGGCCCCCGCGGCCACCCGCCCATCTATGGGGATCATTTCACCCGGATTAATCACGACCACGTCGCCAACGGTTAATTTTTCCAGCGGGATTTGAACCTCGACCTCACCCCGCAGCACCCATACAAATTGAGGCATATCCCCCAAAATGTTGACCAATTTTTGGCGTGACTTGTCTTGAGTTTTCAAAATCAACTTCAAGCTCAAGTTCATCAAGGTCAAAAATGAGGCTGTTAGCCAAAAATAACGTAACCATAACAACACAACCGTGATGGTGCTATCAAGCACGCCCTGCCCGACCCGTTTTTCCCGGATCAGTTCGCGGTAGCCGGTTTTGAGGAACGGTATTTGGAGATAGATCAAGCCGGGGACACTGATCCAGGTCAACAAAGGGTTGAAGAGGAAACCGGCTGTCGTCAAACCTAACGTGACCAGCGAAAGTTTCAGATCCCGGTTAATGACCTGTTCCGCCTCACTGACCTCGAGGGGGGCTTCAGAAATCACCTGCAACTGTTGCCGCTGCTTATTTTGAAACGGGAGTAATCCGGCCAATGTCTGTTCTGTTTTCTCGATCCACCCTTTTTGTTTGGAGGGTGGCTGGATGATCTGTACCAATTTTGGTTTACGTTGATGATTGAGATACGATTTTAGACCGGCATAAGCCAGGGCGCCGGTGATAGTCAACTCAATTAACATGATAGTTTGCTCCGGTGGCCAGGCCCTCAAATCTGTATCCAAACAACTCGATGTCGGCCCGGAAATAATCGGCTACCAAGCGCCGGGTGCGGGCATTGTAATAAGTGCGATAATCCCGATGCTTCGTCTGGTTGAGATGGGGCAACGACGCTTTGATATTCAAGACCCGGCAGACATACGCAAAATCAACGGTCAGATTTTCATACCGGCCCACGAAATCCACCAGAATCCGGCCCGCCTCATCGGTCAGCATCTCGCTTTGGAGCTTGGTGGCCCCTTTCGGGTAAGGATTTTTGGCAGCGATGACCCACTCCAGATACGCCTCAAAACCGGACATCGCTTTCACCTGTTCATACCGGGGATTGCCAATCTCTCTCAGCAAAAAATGGTACATCGACACCTGCCACTCCCACGGATTACGGACAAAGGCAAATTTGTAGAACTGATCGAACGTCCCATTCAGCGCTTTTCGGGCGTCCCCGGCGGTAGCGTGGGTCAACGCCGACTCCCACATTTCATACAGCGGGTTGAGCCGGCCGTTTCTGTGCCGGGGAGGGCGCTTGATTTTGAACTGTGCCGGTTCCTGCGTGTACGGCTTGAGAGCCTGTCGCAAGCTGAGACCGGCCACTTTAGCCACGTGGAAAAAGATGAATT
>CAZWZZ010000001.1:0-17349 GCA_964638395.1 uncultured Caldilineaceae bacterium | reverse complement strand
GCGCCCAGGGCATCATCAGCCGCTCGACATACTCCAGGCCGTTGGAAAAAATCAAGCCGAGGGCGGCAATGACCACCAGACCGGCGTACATTTTACCCACCGCCAGAGTCGTCCAGGAGGTCCAAATCAACTGGCCCAACCCTTCGTTGGCCGAGACGAACTCGGCGGCGACGATGACCAGTAAGGACACTCCCAACGCCAGGCGTAGACCGGTAAAAATAGCCGGTAAGCTGGCCGGTAGGATGACCTTGACGAACAGTTTCCAGCCCGTAGCGCCGTAGTTTTGTCCGGCCTGGATGATGACCGGATCAAGTCCCAACACGCCATCCATCGTCGTAATCAGCACCAGAAAAAAGACCGGGATGGCCACCATCATCACCTTGCTGGCCTCGCCGATGCCAAACAGGATGAGCAACAGGGGCAACAGAGCGATTTTGGGAATGGGAAAGGTGATGGCAATGATCGGGTTTAGAAAGGCCCGGATCCAGGTGAACCAGCCCATCAACAAGCCCAGCCCCATCCCAACAAAGGCCCCTAAGATAAAGCCGAGCAAAATCCGTTGCAACGAAGCGGCCAGATGGCCAAACAGTTCGCCGCTGGCAACCAATTCGGCCAATACCTGAAAGATCTGGCTGGGCGGCGGAAAATAGCGGCCATCCAACAGGCCGGTGAACACCATCACTTCCCAGGCCAGCAAAAATAGGAGGGGCGAACTGAATGAAATAAGGCGCTGATTGACCGGCTGGTTAGCGTCCATTGACCCGATCCCACTCCCCGGCCCGTGATTTGTTGACCTCCTCCACCAAATCTTCCCAGATGGTCTGGTTGAGGGCGTGAAAGGCTGGGCTGGTTCTGATGTCCGTCGAGCGAGGCCGAGGTAAATCGACAGGATAAATCGACTTGATCCGGCCCGGATGGGCGGTCATCAGCACGACCCGGTCCCCTAAAATTACGGCCTCGTCGATGGCGTGGGTGATGTAAACCACGGTCTTCTGTTCAGCCTCCCAAATTTCGAGCAGTTCCTGTTGCATAATCGTCCGCGTTTGGGCATCCAAGGCCCCAAACGGTTCATCCATCAGCAGAATATCAGGGTTGTTGGCAAAGGCCCTGGCAATGGCCACCCGCTGCTTCATACCCCCCGACAACTGGTGGGGATAATGATGGGCGAAGCGGTGCAGCCCCACCTTTTGCAAATAGTTAGCGGCAATCTCGCGCCGTTCCGAGCGGGAAATCCCCCGCATCTCCAACCCAAAGGCCACATTGTCCAGGACGGTGCGCCAGGGAAAGATGGCATACTCTTGAAAGACCATCGCGTTCGGCGGTTGGCCGTTCGAGGCCGCTCGATTGATTTGCACCTGGCCGGAACTTTCTTGGTGAATATCGGCCAAGATACGGAGCAGGGTTGATTTGCCACACCCGGACGGCCCCACGATGCACAGAAACTCGCCGGTTCGCACAGTCAGGTTGATGTTTTGCAAAGCCTGGATGGCCCCAGTGCGGGTGTGGTACACCTTCTCGATATTTTCCAAAACGATCTTAACGGTATCGACCATTCTTTTAGGGCGCCGCCTCAAGACGTTCCATCGCTGCGGCGCGATAATTTTCATCAATCATGGCCTCCGGGGGCAGCGGCTCGCTGTATTCGGTGTAGCCATGGGTGATGAAATAATCTTGCATCGCGGTCAGCAACTCGGTTTCAATCTGCCCGTCAACCGGGGTCGGCAACGGGCTATTTTTGATCGCCGGTAGCGGCAGGTCGGTATATTGCTGAATGATCTCCGCCAGCGCATCATCCTGGATGGTTGGATTTTGGTAGATTTCCCGTTCCGCTTTGAGATAGGCGGTCAAAAAGCGAACCGCCGTTTCTTGATGGGCCGAGCCTAACAAACGTTTGCCGAAAAACAGCCCACCAAATTGAAAGGTTCCCTCCGGCGCATCCGGCACGAGGAGGGGGGCGGCTATTTGCTCTTGCAAAAACTGACCGGCCAACGGGTAAGCCACGGGCGCGGCATCGACGGCCCCGTTTTCAAAAGCGGTTTTGAATTCCGGGATGGGCAAAATAACCAGCTCGATGTCTGCTATCGTTAGCCCCCCTGACTCCAGCGCCTGGGCCAGCAGATATTCGGCGGTCCCCCCTTTGACGTTAAGCGCGACTTTGCGTCCGGCCAGGTCGGCCACGCCGGACACCTCGCCCCCATCGACCAACGTTTTACGGACCAGGAGCGGCATACTGGCCCGGCCCTGCTCCTGCGAAACCGGCCCGCCCGCCACCATTTTTAGATCAAGCCCCTGCTGAAAGGCGTTAAAGAGGGCGGCGGCTGTGGCCCCTTGCCCCACATCCAACTGGCCGGTACTCAGGGGAGTCATCATCTGCGGTCCGGCCCGAAAACTCTGGAGTTCCACCTCTAGCCCCTGTTCGGCAAAATAGCCCTTTTCATAGGCCACGAAAAACGGGGCAAAGGTCAAAACCGGCACATAACCCACCTGGAGGGGGCCAATGTCGGGCAGGGCGCTGTCCGACGCCGCCTCGGTAGCCGGGGATGCCTCCTGCTCCGACAGCGGCTCTGTTTCCGACGGAGCTGAATTACAACCCACATTCAAAAAAAGGAGAAGCAGGAATAGGCCCACGTATTTCAATTTAGTCGTCATCTTAAACCTCCGTTTGGTACGCCCCGTTCGAGATTTCGTTCCAATCTTTCGGCGATAGCTTGTACGTGGGGCGGTTGGTTCATCGTAAAGTGGTCGCCGGGAATGGGAGTGATTTCGATCCCACCGACGGCTAACTCCAACCAGAAATGCTCCGGCCGGGTCGCGCCATTGTTGGCCCGGACTTCCTGAGCGCGGAAGAAAAGAAGCCGGTCGGGGTAAGGTTGCGGCGAATAGGTTTGCAGCGCGTCCCGGTGGGCCTTGACCACCCGCACCAATTGGGCCAGTTGAGTCGCCGAGGGAGTAGGCTCCCGGTCATGTCCATTTTGGAGCTGGGCCAAAAGGTAGTTGATTTGCTCACCGGCCGGGATGCTTCGTAACTCAGGGGCCGACACGGAATGACCATTCGACGGCAGCAGGTAGTTGCCCACAAAGGCCAAAATCGCCGCATCATCCTCCAGATCGAACAAAGGGTGTCCGACAGCCGGAGCGTCAATCAAAAATAACAACTCGACCGGCTGGCCCCGCTGCCGTAGTTGCTGGGCCATTTCAAAAGCGACCACGCCCCCAAAAGAAGCGCCCCCCAACAGATACGGCCCCTCCGGCTGGACAGCTTGCATGGTCGCCAGATAATGAGCGGCCATCGTTTCGATCCGGCTCAAAGGTTGGCTGTCATCCGCCACGCCCGGAGCCTGAAAGGCGTAAACGGGCCGGCCTGAATTGAGAGACTGGGCTAAATTCTGATAGAAGTAGACGTGTCCCTCAATCGGGTGGACCAGAAAAATCGGGCGGGCCGTGTCGCGGCCGGCCTTGATTTTGACCAACAAATCAGGTGAGTCCGACTTTTCAGCGGAGGCGGACGAACTATCCGGCGCAGCGACCCCTTCGAGACGGCCGGCCAACTCGGCAATGGTCGGCCCCTGGAGAAACTCCTGGAGCGATACGTCGGTCTGTAACGTTTGGCTCAATTCGACCACCAACTGACCGGCGGTAAAGGAGCTGCCCCCTAACTCAAAGAAGTTGCTGTGGATGCCGATCTGTTGAATGCCCAAAAACTTTTGCCACACGGCGGCGATCTTTTCCTCCTGCCAATTCCGAGGCGCATCCGCAGCCGCCAAATTCATCGCCGCCGCCGGGAGCGGCTCTTCTTCCTGATCCAGCTCATTGATGATCGATAAGGAGCGGCGCTCTTTGTTGACCGGCAGCGCATCGTGTCTCGGCGTGCCGATCCAGTACCGCCGTCGCTCGAAAGGATAGGTTGGCAAGGGCAGACGAGAGCGCCGCTCGCGGGCATAAAAGCCGGTCCAATCGACGCTCACGCCGGCCAGCCAGAGTTTGCCCAACGTGGTCAATATGAACGCATCATCCGGCTGATCTTCCTGGGGATGGCGCAGCGAGGTCAACACGACCTGCTCCCGATTTCGGTCAGGATAGAGGTTAACCAGCGACCGCAGCGTGCGGCCCGGCCCCACCTCAAGCAAAATCTGGGTCGGCTCTTGAAGCAACACCTGCAAATTATCGGCAAATCGCACCGTCTGGCGTAAATGGGTGGCCCAATAACCGGGGTCGGTTGCTTCCGCCGCCGTAATCCAGGTTCCGCTGACATTGGACAGGTAGGGTATCTGGGGCGGCTTGAGGTTGACTTGCTTGACCCGCTCGGTAAAAGGCTGGACGAGGGGGGCCATCATCTCGGAATGGAAGGCGTGAGAGGTATGCAGCCGGGTGGCCTCGATGCCCCGGTCGGTCAGTCGCTGCTGTAAGGCGGCAATGGCCTCAGCTTCACCCGCCGCGACACAGGTGGTTGGCCCATTGATGACGGCCAGGGAAAGATCGTCATCCAAAAATGGGGTCAACGCCTCCGCCGCCAGCGGTACGGCGAGCATCTCGCCGGGGGGCATCGCTTGCATCATCCGTCCCCGCAGCGCGACCAGGGCCAGGGCCTCTTCCAGAGTGAAGACCCCGGCCAGGCAAGCCGCCACATATTCACCGATGCTGTGCCCGACCATCGCCTGCGGTCGGATGCCCCACGATAGCCACAATTGGGCCAGGGCGTACTCGATGACAAACAAGGCCGGTTGGGTGAAGGTCGTCTGCTGCAACTGCCGGGCGGCGCTTTCGGCTTCGTCGCCAGGATAGAGCAAATCCCGCAGGTCAACATCCAGATGGGGTTTCAAAATATCGCAGCAACGCTCCACCTGCTCTCGAAAAATCGGTTCGTTCTGGTACAGGTCGCGGCCCATGTTGACATACTGCGAGCCTTGCCCGGAGAACATAAAGACCACCGGCGGCGCTTCGGCCTCATAAAAGCCGGTATAGAGCCGTTTTGGATCCGAACCGGCCAGGACGTTGGCCGCATCCTCGCTATCCCGGCAAATCGTTATGCGCCGGTAGGCCATCTCCTGGCGTCCGGTTTGCAGGGTGAAGGCCACATCCGCCAGATTGAGCGCGGGCTGCTGTTCAAGGTGATCGGCTAAGTTAGCGGTGGCGCTTTCCAGAGCCGTGGGCGTTTTTGTAGAGAGCAGGAGCAGTTGCCACGGGCGGGATGGGCCGGACGGTTCCGGCTCCGGGGCCTCTTCCAGGACGACGTGGGCGTTGGTCCCGCCGACGCCAAAACTGTTGACGCCCGCTCGGCGCGGCCCGCCGTTGGTTTCCCAATCCCGCAAGGTGGTGTTGACATAGAAGGGGCTGTTGTCAAAATCAATGCGGGGGTTGGGCGTCTCAAAATTGAGGCTGGGCGGGATTTGTTTATGTTTGAGGGCCAGGATCGTCTTGATGAGACCGGCCACGCCGGCCGCGTGGTTGAGGTGGCCAATATTGGTCTTGACCGACCCGATGCCGCAGTAATTCCTGGGCGGGTTATCCGGGTCGGCGCTGGTGGCCCGGAAGGCTTTGCTGACCGAGGCAAACTCAACCGGGTCGCCCAGTTCCGTGCCGGTTCCATGCACTTCAATATAAGTGATGCTCTCTGAGTCAATCCCGGCCATCGAGATCGCCTCGGCGGTCGATTCCGCCTGACCGTCGATACTGGGGGCAGTATAGCCGATTTTGGTCGAACCATCATTGTTGCTGGCCGAGCCTCTGATGATGGCGTGAATATAATCGCCGTCGGCCAGGGCCTCCTCCAATCGCTTCAACACCACGACGCCGGCCCCGTTGCCCGTCACGATACCCCGTGATTTGGCGTCAAAGGTGCGAATATGACCATCCGGCGACCAAATCATGCCCTCTTGAAATAGATACCCCTCCTTCTGGGGAACCCGCACGTGGGAGCCGCCGGCCAAGACCATATCACATTGATAGGTCAGCAAATTCTGGCAAGCCAGATGAATCGCCACCAGAGAGGTGGAACAGGTGGTGCTGACGTTGACGCTGGCCCCCTTCAAGTTCATCTGGTAAGAGACCCGCATCGGCATGACATCTTTGTTGTTGGTCAGGGCCATCTCAAATCGATCCGCCGTAACAAAGACGAAGACATTATTGGGGATCAAATTTCTAAAAAGATAGGTGCTGGTATTCGTGCCGGCGAAAACGCTGATGCGGCCCGGATAAAGCTCGGAATCATACCCGGCATTTTCCATCGCTTCCCAGGCACACTCCAGAAAGAGGCGATGCTGCGGATCGAGCAATTTGGCCTCTCGGGGGCTGATACCAAAGAAGGGGGCGTCAAACAGTTCGATGTCATCCAGGACGCCAAAGGCTTTGACGAAATTAGGATTATCCAAGAAAGCCGGGTCTGTGCCGGACGCGACCACATCTTCAGCGGTGAAGAAAGAAATGCACTCCCGGCCCTCGCTCAAATTCTGCCAAAACTGCTCTATGTTTTTGGCTTTTGGAAAGCGACCCGCCAGGCCGATAATGGCGATAGCATCTTCTAACTCGTGAATGTTGTTCATTGGCTCCATATGTTGTTTCCTTACTTATGAGTTTACTTCAACTTCAATAATGCTTAATAATGATTTGGTTGGTATAATATTGACCAGTTTGAAACCTGCTGCCTTAAACAAATCATGAAATTCGGTTTCTGTCCGTTCTTTGCCCGAAAGTACCATTAGCATATTCATATCCTTAAACTTAGCTCGCCAAGATGTATTATCAGCAATAACGGTCTCAATCACCAATAGCCGCTGGTTCTTTGATAGGGCTTGGCGGCAATTTTTTAATATTTCCACACTCTTCTGGTCGTTCATCATATGAAGCATATGTTTGAGGATATAAATATCCCCCTGTGGAGGCATAGACTCAAAAATACTGCCTGGTATCAATTTGCATCGCTTGAGGACGTTTTTTTGGTCAAGATATGCGGGCGCTTTTGCTATTGTGTGGGGGAGATCAAAAAGAATACCCTTCAAGGTCGAATATTGTTGCAAAATAGCACTCAAAAAAATGCCATATCCGCCGCCAATATCGACCACAGTTTCAAAGCGGGCAAAATCATAGGATTCTAAGATTGCTTGATTATGAAGGGCCGATATTTCAACCATGGACCGGTCAAACACCTCACCAACTTCAGGGTTTAGGGCAAAATATTCAAACCGGTCCAGGCCAAAAGTTTGCTCAAAAGCACTCTGACCTGTCTGAACAGTATCCAATAATTTGCCCCAACACAAATATTCTTGTTCGGCTCTAATAAGGAGAGAGTTTCGCAACGAATTTGGGTGATTTGGCAGTAAACACTTTCCCAAGAAGTCAATTTGAAAATAGCCTGGTTGCGGCTCACAGAAAAACTCTATACTGCTTAAAAAACGCAACAGACGATATAATAACTCCGGGTCTGTTTTACTTGCTTTTGCTATGTCTTGGTAATGTTTAGGGGCATCTATAACCCCCTCAGCAATTTCCAATTTAATGACCGTATATAGAGCCTGTAAAACGCCAAACCCTGATGTCATTTCCAAAATTGATATTTGGGGTGATTTTTGCCTATTGGCGATCATCTTTCTGACCTGCCTCCTCTTTATGAACTATGTTTTTATACTGCCGCTTGCGACGCTTTAAGGCGTCGCGTTGCCGCTCTGTTCGGTCGCGCATCTGGCGAGTATTGATAGCCGGCATTAAGGGCTCCCGGTCTAAATAAGCGGCCATCTCTTTGATAGTAGGTCGTTTGAACAGTTCCACTGAGGGGATAGTCCGCTTTAAAGTCTCCTGGAGTTGGGCGGCGATTTGCATCAAAGCCAGTGAACGCCCGCCGATTTCAAAAAAGTTGGCCTCGATACTAATATGGTCCAGCCGAAGAACCTCTTGCCAGATTCCGGCCACAAGGCGTTCCATCTCGGATTGGGGCGGGACATAGACTGCGGCCGCCTGGCTCGCTTCTTGCGCCGCGTTTTTTCCGTTTTTTCCGTTTTTTCCGGTAAGGCGGGGTAAATCTGACAGCCGTTGCTCCGGGGCGTCCGCCAGCTTTTGCAGCAGATCTTGAAAATTCGCCAAGAGCCGGGTGACGGTCGCCTCTTGAAACAAATCGGTTTTGTAGCGCAGAACGCCCCGCAGATGTTCATCTTCCGTTTTTCCGGCCAACATTTTCATCGAAAGCGATAAATCAAAATTGGAGATGCCGTCCGGCATATCCAGCGGCGCAATCTTGATCCCGGCCATTTCAGACGGGAAGCCGGGTACATTTTGCAAGGCAAACATTACACGGGACAACACCGGGCTGGGTATGTTCAGAACCTCGGCTATTTGCTGGACGGGAACCTGTTGATGCTGGAAGGCCCCCACTGTCGCCTGGCCGACCCGGTCGATCATTTCTCGAAACGTTGGGTTGCCATCGAAAGACGTGCGTAAAAGTACCAAATTGTTAAAATAGCCGATCAATTTTCTGGTTTCGACCTGACTGCGACCGGCCACCGGCGCACAGAGCGTGATGTCGGTCTGGCCGGAATATTGGTGAAGCAAGGTTTTGAATGAGGCTAACAAAACCACGAATAGCGACACCCCGGCTCGCTGGGCTGTCCGTTTCAAGGATTTTGTCAACGCAGGGGACAGCGTCAGGTATTGGGCATCCCCGCGATAGGTGGCGGCAGCCAGGGGCGAAGCATCAACCGGCAAGGCGACAGGCGAGAGCGGCCCCGCCAACTGCTGTTGCCAATAATCCAGATGGGCCTGCCAGCGATCTCCCCGGAGCCACCGGCGCTGGCACACCGCAAAGTCGGCATATTGAACGGGCAAGTCGGGCAACGGCGAGGGCTGCCCGGCTACAAAAGCCGGATAGAGCCGGGCTAACTCGCCAATGAACAGACTATCCGACCAGCGATCATTGATAATATGATGGATGGTTCGCACCAGCAGATGGTCATCTTCGGCCAGGCGCAGCAGCCTGAGCCGGAGCAATGGCCCCCGGGACAGATCAAAGGGGCGGTGGGTCTCTACGGTGGCCAGGCGACGCGCCTCATCCTCCCGTTCCTCCGGGGGGAGATGGCCCAGGTCTACGAGGGGTAATTCTAAACCCAGGCTCGGTCGAATCACCTGGACGGGCTGGCCCTCGCTGGCCGGAAAGCGAGTCCGCAAGATGTCGTGCCGGTTGATAATTTCTTGCAGACTATTTCTTAGAGCGGCGAGGTCGAGTGGCCCTTTGAGACGAAATATAGCCCGCAAATTGTGCGCGATTGTATCGGGCTGGAGTTGGTCAACCAACCACAAACGCTCTTGCCCAAATGACAGTGGAATTTCCCCGTTCCGAGGACGGGGTTTGATGGATGGGGCTTGATAGCGTAGCTTATGATTAGCTCGTATTCCCTGCCAAAAAGGTGAGGGGTACTTGTTAGATTTATTCATAATAAGTTTTTGAAAATCCGTCAAATCAATTTGTTGATCATATCTTTGGAGATAATGGTTGCCAAACTACTTTGTCAAACACATCCATTAGTTCAGCGTTGACAACCTGGGATGGCATATTCTCAATCAGGTCCGGAGCTTGCTGAAAAAATACAGTGGCAATATCTTCGAGCAAGGTTATATTTTCAGCAATTTGCTTTTTTAGGTGATTATCATCTAAACCTGCGGCCATGCCTCTTCGCAGTTTAGGTATAAATGGCAATAAGCTGTAGTTAACATAGGCTGATGGAACCTGTTGTTCGTCTGATATTTGTTCATGCCAATGGATGAAAAAAGATTGGACTTGGGCATGCAGGTTGGAGAGCCGTTGTAAATCAGGCTCAATACGCCTCATAAAAGCCAAATCTGTACATTTATGGTGATAAATCAATATACCAATAGTAGCCCAATACCAGGCCGCTTGCCACAATTTTTTCGCAATGGTTATTTTGGCATTACCAAGTAATGGGTATTGATTTTGATATTCACATAACACTGTCTTGTACAAGAAATCGAGATAAAACTTACTATAAAAAGCCACCCGTTCATCAATAGGTTGTCCAGATAGATCTTTCAAGATTAAATCAGTAATAAATATATTACTAATAGAAATTAGTTCAGAGCCTGGCGAATATAATGGATCAGCAAATACACCTGCTACACCTGTAATCGCCCAACGGTCAGGAGAAAATACCTGTTTACAGTTGGAGGCAAAATGCTTAAGTACTTTGAAATCCATGATTTTATCTCTATCAATATGTTGAGCTAATTCAGGTTCATGCTGTTCCAACCAAATTATGGCTCGTTCTAAGTGATTAAATTGCTTTAACGAGTGTAATGCCGGGTCAGCTACAATGCCAATACTTGTCGCCTTTGAACCTAACGGAATTATCCAAACCCAATAGCCAGTCCCACACAAATGACACGTACAAAGCCTACGATTATCAGGGTCTCTAATTTTGCCCGTCCAATCAGGGTCTTGTGACCAATTGTTGATATCAATCTCTTCATTGACTCTAAACCAGGCCGCATTGATATCATGCGCCACCGGTTTTGCTAAATTGAAACGTCTTTTTAAGAATCCGGCGGTACCACTGGCATCAACAACCCAGCGGGTTTCGATGGTAAATTCTGTTTTGTGATGATAAAATGTGACTGCATGCCGGGGATTACCTACAACAAAGTCGGTTACTTTACAGCTATCTAAAAAAACAACCCCAAGTTGGATGCTTTCTTGAACTAAAGCATTTTCAAACCGTCCTCGGTCTATTTGATAAGCCGGTATATCAAGTTTCTTGTTGGGGTTATTAGCTGTTCCCACAGATTGTTCTGTTCCCAACTCAGGCCGTTGTGTAATGTTGGTATTGTTCTTATAGGGTAAAAAAAAGCAGAAACCCCGTTTATAAAGGTGCTTACTTTCCAAATGCTCTTTCATCCCCACAATGTGGCTAAAATAATAGGCTCCACCTTCAATTGAAGATTCGCCAACCTTAAAGGCTGCTTCTGGGGCAGGATAAGATTGTTTCTCAAGGACCAAAATTTCGGTTTTTGGGGCAGTTCGTTTGATTTGGATAGCGAGTGTTAAGCCAGCTAATCCACCACCGATAATTACAATATCAAAAGGGGTATTCTCTTCAAGTCGCTTTCTAAATATTTCGAAGGTTGCGATAAAACCTTCAAGTTTAGATTGTAAAGCCATTAGTTAAACTCCAATCAAGATTGTTTCTTATGAACCAGAAAGTCACCGATAGCCAGGAGATCAATGCCGCTGTTGAGAAAACAGTTGACCGCATCGGTGGGAGAACAGACGATAGGTTCGCCTTGAACATTAAAGGAAGTGTTAACCAGACAGGGCACTTCGGCTTTAGCTGCAAACTTTGTCAACAATTTATGCAGTTTGGGATTCTGCTCGGATGAGACGGTTTGCAGCCGGGAGGTGCCGTCCACGTGCAGCGCCCCCGGAATTTTCTCCCGGAAAGCGGGCTTGACCTTGAAGACGAACGTCATATAGGGCGACGCTTGCTTCTTGCCCAGCTCAAAATATTTATGAACCTCTGCTTCGGTTAAAACCCCGGCAAAGGGCCGAAATTCTTCCCGGTATTTAACTTTTGAGTTCAGAATATCTTTCATATCCGCAAAAGCGGGGTTGGCCAGGATCGTGCGGTTGCCCAGAGCGCGGGGACCATACTCCATTTTGCCTTGAAACCAACCAACCACTTTTTTCGACAGCAGGGCGTCGATGACTGCCGCCAGAAGCGTGTCCTCGGCTAATTCCTGAAAATGTAACGCCTCTGCTTTTGCCTCTAACGCCTGCCGCATATCTTGCTTGGAATAACAGGGGCCTAAATAGGGGCTGATTGTCTGGTTAGCAGCCAACATTTTACGTTGATAAAAAGGATAGAAAGCGGCCCCGATGGTCACGCCGCAATCGTTCGCGGCAAAGCCGACGTGGACATCTTCAAACCTTGAGTTTTCCAACACTTTGCTATTGTTGACACAATTGAGAGCCACCCCGCCATCGAGAATGAGTTTTTCATGGCTTGTCTTGGCTTCAAGCGTCTGAACCTGATGGGCGATAGCCATTTCAGTCAGCCGTTGGACAAAATAACCGACGTTTTTGTCGTTTTCATCACTGCGCGGACCAAAAAAATCCTCATAGGCTTTGTAATAAGCGAGCATCGCCCCGGCCTGGTTTTCGACCAGGAGTTTGAATTTGCCGTCGGGCAAAAACTGGATGAAACGGCTAAAATCATAATCGGGCGGCTTCTGAACAAAGGGGCTTAAGGCCATGACCTTGTATTCGTCACTGTTGGGCGTGTAGCCCAGGTAGCGGGTAATATTGGCATATAAAATACCAATCGAGTCGGCCATCCCAATCGAAGACTCGTGGAAAATCTCGTAGCCGTTCCGGCCAACTGTGCCCATCACCGAGGAGAATAGTTCCGCCCGCCCGTCGGTGATGAGAAAGGCGCTCTCTTCCAGCCCGGCCATCAGATAGCCGGTCATCACGTGGGCCAGATGGTGGGGCACAAAGACAAATTTTTCCGGTTCAAACTCGGCTCGGAGGGACAAATTGAAATCTTCCAGAACCCGATGGGGCGAAATCAAGTTAAAGTAGATACTTTTCAATTCGTTGAAGCGTTGGAATTTCATTTCCAGGCTGCCCGGCCCGTGAAAAAGGCGGCCAAAAATTTCGCTCATCATTCCGTCTGTGTAATCCCAGGGAAAGGCGACATAATCCACGTCGGCCAGCGTCACCCCACACTCACGCAGGCAATAATTGATAGCGTTTTTGGGAAAGCGGGAGGTTTTTTTGAGGCGGTTGAACCGCTCCTCTTCAGCCGCGGCCACTAACACCCCATCTTTGAAAATCGCGGCGGCGGCATCGTGCCCAATGAGCCGATTCCGGTCTCGCCCCCGGCGGCCCATGTAAGCATCGAAATAGGGAGCGGCGTTGCTAAAACCGTTGTATCCCAGAACAATCATCATTCACCTCCATTTTTTGATTTGGCCGCTAACTGGCGCTGATACTTCAAGCGGGGCAGCATAGCATAGCCAATGCCCATCCCTAACCCGGCCGTGTTGAGTAAAACCGTGTAAGCCAGCCCGAAACCAAACAGATAAATGCCGCCGATACCGATCACAGTCGGCAGCAGCACGATGCCAAAGATGGTGTTGACATTCGTGTGAAAATCGTGGGCAATTTCAAACAGGTCGTTGAGGTGACTTAATCCCTGATCCAACAAAAGAATTTGGGCGGTGTCGGTGGCCATCGTCGAGGCCCCTTTTAATGAGATGGAAACCTGCGCTTTTTTCAAGGCGATAGCATCGTTGATCCCATCGCCGATGTAACAAATGAACTTGCCTTCTTGCTGTAGTTTATCAATCAAATCTGCTTTTTGTTCGGGCAACGTTTCGGCAAAATAATGGTCAATCCCCAGGTCTTGAGCTAATTTGCGGGTCGGAATCTCGTTATCGCCCGAAATGATGTAGGTCTCTTTGATCCGGGGCCGTTGTTTGAGCTGTTGAATTACGGCTTTGGCTTCCGGCCGTAGGGTAGGTTGGAGTTCGATGGCCCCGATGAGGCAGTCATCGACCGCGATCAACACCAGGGAGTGGCCCTGCCGGTGACAGGCAGTCTGCACCGTGACCATCGACGGCGGCAACGAAATGTTGACCATCTCCATAAAACGATGGCTGCCCACCCGGATCAATTGGCCGTCGATGATTACGCTCAAACCATAGCCGACTTTATATTCGCTATCGGCCAGGGCCGGAATATCGAGGCGACGCTGTTGGGCGGCAGTCACGATGGCGCGGGCGATGGGATGGGTCTGTTTATGCTCGGCGGCGGCGGCCAGTTGCAGAACCTCATTTTCATCGTAGCCGGCGCAGGTGTGAATAGCCCTGACAGTTGGTTGCTCCTCGGTCAAGGTTCCGGTTTTGTCAAAGACAATCGTATCCACCTGGTGCAGTAAATCGAGCGAGCGACCATCTTTGATTAAAATGCCCTGCTTGGAGGCGATGTTGAAATAGTTCAAAATACTGATGGGCGTAATCAACGTCATTTTACGTTTGAAATGGGCGTCGAAAATACCTAACGACCCCATCAACCCCACAAAAGGCAACGAGATGGCGCTCAACAGTAAGGTGGGCACGACCGTCCGGTTGGCCAAATCTTCAGAGCGGAGGATGACGGTCGATTTGAAGTCGGTGGTTTTGTTTAAGATGTTGCCAATCTGGGCGACCGTAGTTTCCTGGCCGGCCTTTTCGACCTGAACACAAATTCGACCCGACAAAACCACGGTGGAGGCAAAGACCGGCTCACCGACTCCCCGTTCCACCGGACGCGCTTCTCCGGTTAAGATGTGCTGGTCAACCGTGGCCATACCCTCCACCACCCGACCATCGGCCGGGATGATTTCACCGGCCTGAACGATGACCACCTGCCCCGGTTCGATTTTGTCAAAGGGAAGGCTCACCTCGACGCCATCGACCAACACCCACACAAATTTAGGGGCCTGGTGGAAGACATTGACCAATTGATTTTTGGCCTCGGCCTTGACCTTGAATAACATGAACAGCGAAGTCTGGAACATCAACGTCGCCACATTGCCGATGATGAAATGGCCGGAGAGGATACAGCCCAGCACCGTGCCGCTGACCAATACATCGACCGTCACCTGCCCCTGTTTGAGTAAGCGGTAGGTATCTTTCAAAATATTGAAGCCGTTATAGGTCAGCCCCAGACCGCCGACGACCCCCAACAGGGGAAAAGCCAAGCCGGCCAACGATAGTCCTAGAGAAACTGCCGAAATAGTTATCCTTTTTCGCAAATCATTTTGTGGCGCCCGCTGTCTTTGCCGGGCCATCTGGTCGGCATCCTGCGGCTGAGGGGCCACCGGCCCATAACCGTTTGAGCGGGCTAAACTGGAGCCTAACGTATCCTGGGGCCGGTAGCCGGGCATCACGTCGATGATTTGCCCAACCCAGGCCCCATCCGGGGCTGTTTCGGGCGGAGACTCACTCAACACCTGCCATAACCGGGGCCGAGTGAGACGTTTTTGGAGGGTGGCTTTGGCCTGGTCGATGAAGGGAAGCTCGGCGTTTCCATTCGACGATAACAGTCGCCCCAGCCTGTTTTTCGGAGTTCGGCTAAATAAGGCCATTGACATGCTGTCTCCCATTCGTGACGGGTGATGGACGTTCCGACTCTACATAAAAACTGGCCGGAAATTTTTCCGTAATCATCATCACCGGCATTTTGTTGGAAAAAACTCGATAGGTGCGACACAAAAACGGATCGCTCGGCTTGAGATTGAAGTAGCCGGCGATCTGCCCGGCCGGTTGGCGGTAGGTGGTGATGATCTCTTTGAAGGTTTCGACTTTATGGCTGATCCACAATTTGCCGATAGGTTCCTGAGTGGTCAGCAACTGCTCTTGGAATTTGGGCGGCAAGCGATCCGGCAGCAGCAGCGACTCGGCGTAGAGCCAATTGCGGCCGCTTTGCCGGCCTTGCAGCAAAATTTTGCGCTCGATGACCGTATCGCCGGGGAGCAGATGTAATGGCTCAACCGCTTGTGGAAACGCTTGCCGCGATTCGGCTAACTTCACGACGTGTATCGTTTCCTGGGTATACGTTTCTAGCATTTTGGTCAAGGTTCCATCAGCCGACAACAAGATCCGTTGGAACAAACTCAACGCCGACCAGTGGATTTCGCTTTTAAGAGCTGGCCCAGCCTGTTTCAGGGTCACGGTTTACTCCATCTCCATCAGACATTTAGCCAGGCTCTTGCCGCTGTAATCGCCGTACAAAATCCCTTTGTCCGTCAACCGGATTTCATCCTCAGACAGGGTAATGAAGCCGACCGATTCCAGTTTGGCCAGGGTCTCCGCGCAAAGCCGCTCCAACCGGAAGCCGTGGCGACGTTGGAAACGGCGCAAATCGAAGCGGACCAACTTCATGCCCAGCACCACTTCTCGGATCATCCTGTCCAGGCTGGTCAACCGGTGGCCCCGAGTCACCGGCAATTTTCCCTCGGCCAGCAGGGCCATATACTTTTGCTCATCATTGGTGTTCTGGAAAAGATAATTTCCCAATTTACCGAAGGCTGAGGTTCCAAAGGCGTAGCAATCATTCCCCAAAAAGGTGCTGGTCGCGTATTGATGCTGGTGTTGGCCGCATTTGGTAAAGGTGAAGAAACTCCACGGTTTGTAATCGGCCCCGGTCAGTTCGGCCAGCGCGTACTGCATAAATTGCAATTCCTGGTCGTCATCGGGCAATTGCAGCGTGTCTTTCCGTATCTCTTTGTAATAGGGGGTGTTGGTATACAGTTCGGTTTTATAGATGGTGATACTGTCCACCTCGGTGGCGATGGCCCGGCTGACGCTATGTTGCCAGGTGGCTTCGGTCTCTTCGGCCAGACCGCTCATCAGGTCGATATTGATTGCCACATCCATTGTTTTGACAATGTCAATGGCCCGCAACACCTTTTTCTCATCATCCAGACGATTGGATCGTTTGATAATCCCATCATCAAAGGATTGCACGCCCATACTGATCCGGTTGATTTTCATCTCTTTCAACAGAACCGCTTTCGATTCGGTGATGGTCACCGGTTCGGCCTCGACGGTGAACTCCGTCTGGTCGCTCAGATTTAGATTGCGGTGAACCGTTTCGATCAGCCGCTCCAACTGCGCTTCATTCAGCAAGCTGGGCGTACCGCCCCCAAAATAGACCGAAACCACCGGGCGATTTTTTAGGTGATAATAGTCGCTGGCTAACTCGATTTCTCGACACAGGGCCGCCACATATTGATCGATCCGTTCGGCTTTATTGGTTCCGCGCAGGTTGATGGTTTTGTAGTAACAATAAGCGCATTGTTGGATACAGTAAGGGGTATGGAGATAGATATTGAGCGGCTGCTGGTCGGCCATCTCCGTCGCCGACAGTTTTTTCCAATGTAAAAAGTTAGGATAGTTGGTCACAAAGCCTTTGCGGGTCGGATCCCAATACTCGTTATCCTGTCGGGTATTAATCATTGTTATTTCCCCTCTACCGCTAACTGCGGCGTTGTCTTAGCCGAAACGAAGTCGGCCAGCGTTTGCAGGTTTTGGAACGGCTCCATATTCAACTCATCCTCGGCAAATTGAAACCCGAAGTTTTCCTCGATCAAGGTGATAAATTCCATAATGGCGATGGAGTCCAGCCCCAAGCCCTCCTCAAACAGGGGCATATCCGCCTTGATCTCGTCGAGTTGGAGGTTGACATCCAACTGTTTGGCAATGATCTGTTTTAACCGATTAATGATGGTCTCATTCATACGATACTCCTTTCTATCTTGTTGGCTCATCAGTATGGCCTTATTGCGAACCGTTGCCGGAGCCGCCGCT